>CAUUAX010000006.1:0-42059 GCA_963543285.1 uncultured Candidatus Saccharibacteria bacterium | reverse complement strand
TCTGCCGACTCCTAAAAGCGCTGATTTGATGGTTAGTTTGTAGTGCTTATCGTTGCGATTCATCGTGGTAGTTGTGTTATAAAATTTGCTGGTGTGTTATTTACTATATCCTTTTTTAGTTCGTAAATAACTTTTGTTGGCCATGGAATATTATCGATTTTGAAGTATTTTTGTAAATGCGGCAAATAGGCTTCATCGAATTCATTCCGCGACTGTGTTATTTTGTAGCCGTGTGGCGCGCAAATCCATTTGTGAATAAGGTGTTTTTCGATAGCGTACGATTCTTTTGATTCGCGTTCAAGTGAATCTAGCCCCCAAACCGCGTGAAACATGATTTCGTAAATAGTTTGGTTATTTGCCTTGTAGGTGTACGGAACGACAGGATTATCATTGTCGTCGCAAACTATAGTAGGCATGCTAATCACTGAATTTTTAACAAGCGCTTCGATCCATGTGTAAACTTCATCGTTAACATCCTCGGATGCTACTTCGATAGACGTGTCTAGGCTCGACGTCTTGCCGGGACCCCAATCGCGGATGATAATGGTGCCGTCGGGCTTGAGTGCTCTATCTAGCATTGCGAATGTTTTAGTGCGCTCGGGTCGGGATAGATAGCTCATCAACTCGTGAAATACACTCGACATGTAGATAATGTCGAATTCATCTTCGGTGTTTTCAAGCTGTTCTTTAGTGATAAAATCAATGTTATTTTCTTGAAGTTGAGATTGAACAATTTGTGAAACATCATAGGCTACGTAGTGAGTTCCTGTTTGCGTCACTTGTTTGATGAATTCTGGCGAGAAACCAGAACCGAAATCAAGCAATTTAACGTTTTTACCAAGGTGTTTTTCGATGGCTCCGAATTTGGATGACGCTGTCTGGTTCATCCGCTCTTGATAGGTTTTGTTGGTATGATTTTCCAAGTACTCGCTGCGAATTTGGTTCATATATCTATTATACGATATTCGTAAAGGCAATTCGATCATCCACGGCAGCAACTTTTACTGTATCTCCGTCGTGAATTCGCCCGTCGATCAGTTCGAGCGCCAAAGGATCAAGCACGCGTTTTTGAATCAAACGCTTAAGTGGCCGAGCGCCGAAACTCGGGTCGTAGCCGTCTCGCGCCAACATGTCACGAACGCTATTGTCAAAATTCAGCGTTATGTCGCGACTATCCTTAACTTGGTGGACAACTTTTTCTAATTGCACGTCAACAATTGCACGCATCGATTCAGGATGAATGCGATCAAAAATCACGATGTCGTCAATTCGGTTTAAGAATTCTGGACGGAAATGACCACGAAGCGTTTCTAAAATTTGATTGTCGAGAGAGCTAATGTCATCACCTGTGTAGTCCATAATCATTTGCGATCCGACGTTGCTGGTCATGATGACAATGGTGTTGCTAAAGTCAATCGTTCGTCCTTGTCCGTCCGTCAATCGACCGTCGTCCAAAACTTGCAACAGAACGTTAAATACGTCGGGGTGTGCTTTTTCGATTTCGTCAAACAAAACCACGCTATATGGACGTCTTCTAACGGCTTCCGTCAATTGACCGCCTTGATCGTAACCGACATATCCCGGAGGCGAACCGATCAATCTGGCTACGGCGTGGCGTTCCATATATTCACTCATGTCAATTCGAATCATGGCATGTTCGTCGTCGAATAATTCACGGCATAAACTGCGCGCGACTTCTGTTTTTCCTACGCCAGTAGGTCCGAGGAATAGGAATGAGCCAATCGGTCGATTAACGTCGCCGAGTCCAGCACGCGACCTACGAATGGCGCTCGCTACGGCTGCCACGGCGCGATCTTGTCCGATGACTTGGCGGCTAATTGATTCCTCCAATTTGGTCAACTTGCTAGATTCACTTTCCATCAATCGCTCCACCGGAATTCCGGTCCAGCGCGCTACCACGCCAGCGATATCGTCAGGTGTAACTTCTTCGCGGAGTAATCGGTCGTGAGTTGGAATTGCTGCTAGCTCCTCGCGGGCGCTTGCTAATTTTTTCTCCAGCTCCGGCAAATCGCCATACTTAATGCGGCTGGCGGTGGCGAGGTCTGCGTCGCGTTCAGCAATTTCTAATTGTGAGCGCAGATTGTCCATTTTTTCGGTAGTCGTGTTGACGGTTTGCAAAATGTCTTTTTCGTGTTGCCATTTTTTATCAATCACTTCGGCTTTTGCGCGAATCTCGGCAATTTGTTCCTTGATTTCATCTTTGCGAATATTGGCGTGGTCGGATTTGTCTTTTTTTAGCGCCGCTTCTTCGATTTCCAATTGCAAGCGTCTATTGTTCAATCGATCCAGCGCAATTGGCATGCTTTCTAATTGCATTTTAAGTGAGCTGGTCGCTTCGTCAAGCAAGTCGACTGCTTTGTCTGGCAAGAATCGGTCGGGCAAATACCTGGTGGATAATCTGGCGGCCGCCACGATTGCGTCATCAGCGATTTTTACTCCGTGATGAATTTCGTATTTTTCCTTCAATCCGCGCAAGATGGCAACAGTGTCGTCAAAGCTTGGTTCGCCAACGTAAACTGGCTGGAATCGTCGTTCTAAGGCGGCATCTTTTTCGACATATTGACGATATTCAGCAAGCGTCGTCGCGCCAATCATGTGTAATTTTCCGCGAGCCAGCGCCGGCTTTAACATATTGCCCGCGTCCATGCTGCCTTCGCTTTTTCCAGCGCCAACCATGGTGTGAATTTCATCGACAAAAAGAATAATCTCACCAGCCGCGTCTTCTACTTCTTTCAGAACGGCTTTCAATCGATCCTCAAATTGTCCACGGAAACTAGCGCCCGCCAGAAGACTGGAAATTTCCAGGGAAATTAGTCGCTTATCCTTCAGTGAAGCGGGAACGTTGCCTTTGACAATTCGCTGCGCCAACGCCTCAACAATTGCGGTTTTACCGACTCCTGGCTCACCAATGAGAACGGGATTATTTTTAGTGCGGCGACTCAAAATCTGCATAGTGCGTCGAATTTCTTCATCTCGACCGATCACTGGATCGAGTTTACCCTCGCGTGCTAGCGCCGTTATGTCTGTACCGAATTTTTCGAGTGGTTTAGTTGTTTCTTCTTGATTCATGTTTGGTGGCATAAAATCCTCCTTTTGGTTTTTAGTCCTAATTTGTTGCGCCCCGACAAAAGACAGAATGGTAAAACTTGATGTAGTTATCATAACAAATTAGCACTCTCAGTGCAAGAGTGCTAATAAAATAAATAGTCATTTTGTGATATGTTAAGTGTATGAATATTCTTGTCACTGGTGGCGCTGGATATATCGGCAGTCACACTATCATCGAACTATTATCGTCAAATCATAACGTAGTGGTGGTCGATAACTTATCAAATTCATCCGTCGAGAGTCTGAGGCGAGTTGAAGAAATCACTGGTCAATCAATACCGCTTCATGAATTTGATCTATGCGATCATCGGCGACTATCAGAATTGTTTAAGTCTGAGAAAATTGATGCTGTAATTCATTTTGCTGGGTTGAAGGCTGTTGGTGAATCGGTTGAAAAGGCACTTCTTTACTATAAAAACAACCTCGAAAGCACGTTGGTTTTGCTTGATGTGATGCAAGAATTTGACGTGAAGAAATTGGTGTTTTCCAGCTCGGCAACAGTTTATGGTGATCCAGCTCGATTGCCAATTACCGAAGATATGCCGTTGTCTGCCACAAATCCATATGGCCAAACAAAGTTGATGATTGAGCAAATGCTCCGCGATATTTCTGCAACGAATCAAGATTGGCAATTTACGTCTCTCCGCTATTTTAATCCAGTTGGCGCGCATCCGAGTGGCCGCATCGGGGAAGATCCTTCCGGAATTCCAAATAATCTTCTGCCGTTTGTGTCGCAAGTTGCTGTCGGCAAGCGAGACCATTTGAGCGTTTTTGGTGACGATTATGACACTCCAGATGGAACTGGTGTGCGCGATTATATTCACGTGGTTGATTTGGCAAAGGCTCACGTGGCAGCTCTGGAGAATTTAGGCCGACCGAACGAGTATAAAGTCTATAATATTGGTACTGGTCGTGGTACTTCGGTTTTAGAATTAGTGAAGGCGTTTGAGAAAGCATCTGGTCGCGATGTCCCATATCAAGTTACGCCACGTCGAGCAGGTGACATCGCGGCGTGCTATGCTGACCCAGGATTGGCAGAAAAAGAATTAGGCTGGCGAGCAGAACTGACAATTGAAGATGCTTGCCGCGACGCTTGGAATTGGCAGAGCAATAATCCAAATGGCTACAATGGCTAATTGCCGGATTTGGTGAAAATCTTATTTTCGTAATAAGCGGAACGTTTGGAAAGTTCTGAATTTAAGTTTTCAATTCCGCCGTATTGCTCGACTAAGGTTTTCTTCCCAGAGAATAAATTTGTGCCCAGACCTAATCGGTCGCCGTCAATTTTAACTCCCAGCGCCGCCAAAGTTGACGGATACATATCGAATGTCGTGAATTGACGATTCTTTGAGTGACTAGTTGAAATGGCTGGATTTATAAACGTGTTGTAAATGGTTCGCTGATAATTAGTTCCACCAATTTTTTCGTCGTAGTATGAAGTTTGCATTCCTAAATGGTCGCCAGAAATGACAATCGTGGTGTTTTCATAAAATGGCTGAGATTTAACCCAATTGACGAATGCGGCGACCTGTTTTGAGGAGCAAGCGTGAACGTTATCGTATTGATTGCTGAAGGTTTTAGCGCAGGTTTCGTCCAAATAGCCATCGGTAAAATGCGTATCGGCGGTCAATAATTGCAAGTTGAATGGCTTGTCTGACGCCGCCAAGCGCGAGGCTTCTTCGCGGGCAAATTGGAATAATTTTTTATCCTCATAACCCCACCAGACTTTGTAATCTTCGGAGATTTTTCCGTGTTTTTTGGCGTAATTGTAATCCTCAATATTGAAGTTGCCGTGTTGAGTTAGTAATTTATCGCGTCCGCCAAAACTTGCTTCAGAGCCCATAATGAACGTTTGATTATAGCCTTGTTTTTCTAAAATCTCACCAAGACTATAAGCGCCTGGCAGGAACTTCTTAAACTCGCCCAGGGCGTTATGATCGCGTCCACCAACCAAGTTTTCTTTCAGTGGGACGCCAGTAGATTGCGCAGCCATTCCCGCTACAGTCCAGCCAGTGTTTGTTGCAGGCAAAGCGCCGCCAACACCGGATGCTTTGTTTGAAAATGAGGTGTTTTTTAACGCCAATTCTTCCAGCTCTGGAATGATGGAGGTTTCGGAGCTGCCGCCATTAGTCTTTGATGCCAAAGTGTTTTCCATTGATTCTAAATAGATGTATATTAAGTTGCGCTTTTTCTCTGGGAAAGTCAATTTGGCGGTTTTTGGATTGACGTAATTTTCTTCGTATAATTTGGTCGATTGGGTCAGGGCGTAAATATAATTAGGGATGCCGAAACTTTGAATTAGGAGGACGATCGCAATTAAAAACATACTTAGCGAGTAAATTGCTTGATTGCGTAATCGTAAAAACGGCAGGGTAAATTTTCGTGATGATTTGATTTTTTTCAAGCAAAAGGCGATTATGCGATTGATAAAAGAGATCGATTTGTCGAACATTGGGATTAATAAAGTGCCGAATAATAGGAAAACTAGCGGAAGATTTTGTAGGACGGCCGACCATAAATTGTCAGATTTGCCACCAGCTAATCCGTTGACGAAATAAAAAATTATCTCGTCGATTTGTGAACCTTTAAAGACGATATATTTATAGCGCGCCGCAATTAAGCAAAATGCCGCCAAAAAAAGCAAAATGATTGATATTGATTTAATCCAGAAACGTTTGGTAAATTTAATTTTTCTCACCATTCTATTATATCACTTACGTTTTTTGCGGATGAAGGGGTATAATAAAAGCATGAGCAAGAATAAGACGCGCACATTCGGAATTAGTTGGTGGATTGGGCTGGTTTTATTTGCGGGGATGATTTGTTTGATGTTGGGCGATATTTTACATCGAGATGGCGTAATTGGCTCAAAAACTGATGTTTTGGTGATGGGCACGAATGCCGGATTTAAGCCATTTGAATATATTGATAATAATCAAGTGGTTGGTTTTGATGTTGATCTGGCGAGGGAAATTGCTAAAAGCTTGGGTAAAGATTTGAAGGTCGAAGATATGTCGTTTGACGGGCTACTTCCGGCGCTGGATAGTGGGCAAATTGATATGGTGGCGGCTGGAATGACAGTGACGCCTGAGCGAGAAAAAAATGCGTTGTTTTCAGATCCGTATTATTCGGCGTCGCAGAGAATAATTGTTAAAAAGGGCAGTCCGATTCGCAATAAATATCAATTGCCAGGGCGAAAAATTGGCGTACAGCTAGGCACGACTGGTGATACTTTGGCGTCTAAAATTGCTGGCGCATCAGTCACACAATTCCAAACCGCGCCGAGTGTTTTACAGGAATTAAGTTCGGGAAAAATTGAAGCAGTTATTCTGGACGACGCTCCCGCAAAGCAGTATTCGGCTGGATTTTCTGACTTAGAAATCTTACCGGGCGCGCTTAGTGATGAAAGTTATGCGATTGCTATTAAAAAGGACAATAAAGACCTCTTGGAGAAGGTTAATAAAGAAATTGCCAAGATGAAAAAAGATGGTCGCTATGAAAAGCTGATCCGCAAATATTTTGGCGAGGAGGCTAAATTGTGAATTTTTGGGAAGTGATTTTTGGCGGCGGTCGATGGTTATTTTTATGGCATGGATTAGAGGTAACGTTGGTTTTGACCGTGTTGTCGCTGATTTTAGGATCGGCAATTGGTGTACTTGTCGCCCTGATGCGTACGTCGAATTTACGACCATTTGGCAGGATGAAAACGAGCAGACTCGCGAACTTTAATCCGCTGGCTAGTCTGGGAAAAATTTATGTCGATATTATTCGCGGCACGCCACTTTTGGTCCAGCTGCTGATTATGTATTACGTCGTTTTTGGGTCGTATCAATTTATGCCGAAGATTTTTGTGGCGGCGGTGGCGTTCGGAATAAATAGCGGCGCGTATATTGCTGAGATTATTCGTGGCGGAATTCAGAGTATTGATAAGGGACAAATGGAAGCAGCTAGGTCTTTGGGTTTGAGCAATTGGCAGGCAATGCGGCTAGTTATTTTGCCGCAAGCAATGAGAAATTCGTTGCCGGCGTTGATTAGTGAATTTATCGCGCTATTAAAGGAAACTTCGGTTGTTGGTTGGATTGGTCTGAATGATATTATGCGTGGCGCGGACAATATTCGTTTTCAAACGGCGACAGCTTTTCAATCGCTATTTGCCGCTGCGGCGATGTACTTAATTTTGACGGCGATTTTTACGCGAGTAATGGCGCGAGTAGAAAGGAAATTGAAGCATGACGATGATCAGCGTTAAAAACTTGAAAAAAACGTTCGGCACGAATCGAGTTCTTCGCGATATTGACGTGGAAATTGAAGAGGGTGAGATTGTCGTTGTGGTTGGCTCGTCTGGTTCTGGCAAATCGACGTTTTTGCGTTGTCTGAACTTACTGGAGGAGCCAACTTCGGGCGAGATTATTGTCGATGGAGTAAAAATTACTGATCCACACGTGAACTTGAACGCGTTGCGTCAGAATATTGGCATGGTTTTTCAGCAATTTAATCTGTTCCCGAATTTGAGCGTGATTGAAAATATTAAATTAGCTCCGAAAAAGCTACGTAAATTTTCAGATCAAAAAGCGACAAAATTGGCGCGAAGTTTATTGGACGATGTTGGATTATTGAATAAAGCGGACGCTTCGCCGAATAGTTTGTCTGGCGGTCAAAAACAGCGAGTAGCAATTGCGCGGGCGCTAGCGATGGAGCCGAAAATTATGCTTTTTGACGAGCCGACTTCAGCGCTAGACCCAGAGATGATTGGCGAAGTTTTGGATGTAATTAGAAAAGTTGCCAAAAAGGGAATGACGATGGTAATCGTGACGCACGAAATGAAATTTGCCCGCGAAGTTGGGACACGGATGATTTTTCTGGATAAGGGAGAAATAATCGAAAATGGCACGCCAGCTCAGGTAATGGATCACCCGAAAACTGAACGTGCCAAAAAATTCTTCGCCAAATAGCCCGAGTGACCTCGCTATAATTCGCTTAGAACTGGAACTTCTGTCAATTTATTAACCAGCTGGTCTAGGTCAACCTCTGTCAAATAGCTTGGTAAAATTCGCGTGGTTTTTGGATCAACAAAGCCGCATTCCGCTACTTCCGCGACGCCGTGTGATGTTTGCTCCAGGTTGATGTGCTGGTAATCTTGCCAGTTAGTGATGAGGAAGAAAAATTCCAATTGCTCGCATACGCCGTGTTTTGATGAAGGGTTTGTATCGGCGAATTGCTGGATAAATAACAACTTGCTGATTTCTGGCTCAACACCCGTTTCTTCAATCATTTCTCGACGCAAGCCGTCCAGCAGGCCTTCGCCCATTTCCAAGCCGCCGCCTGGTGTACACCAAAAATTACGCCCTTTGCCATTATTGGCGGTCAATTGTTGGCAGAAAATTTCGCCGTTTTCATTGATGATAATTCCGCGTACGTTTACTCTTCGTCGCATAAAACCTCCTTTGATTGCTAATAGCCAGAGGTCCAATTAAGCTGAACGTACGCCCAATAATTTCATGGTCGGGGTGACTGGATTTGAACCAGCGACCTCACCGTCCCGAACGGTGCGCGCTACCGAGCTGCGCCACACCCCGACGCTAAAAATAGTATAAAACTAACAGATATTTTTGTCCAATTGTCGTTATTAAAATGAAATCAACTAGTCCTAAAATGATATAATATAAGGTGGACTTAGAGCGTAAAGGACTATAAATGAAACATATTTTACGAATTTTTAGAGGCTATTGGCTACTGTTTATCATCTTGATTGGATTCACGTATGGCGTTGTGATGGCGAATTTGTGGCTGCCGGATAAAATGTCGGAAATTGTCAATAACGGCATTATTAAACAAGACATGTCGGCGATTTGGAATAATGGCTTGATGATGATTTTGGTGACGGCGGCTGGTGGGTTTTGTTCAATTGTCGTGGGTTTTTTGGCGGCGCGAATTGCTACGGGAATGGCGCAAAAATTACGATTGAAATTATTTGAACGAATAGAAAGTTTTTCTTTAGCGGACTTTAATAAGTTTTCTACGGCGTCGCTGATTACGCGCTCAACGAATGATATTCAGCAGATTCAAACAACGTCAATAATGCTGCTGAGGCTGGCGTTGATGGCACCGATTATGGCAATTGGCGGTCTGCAAAAAGCCATGAATAATGCGCCCGATCTAAGCTGGATTATCTCTTTGGCGGTGTTTATTTTGCTCGCGGTGATCGCTACGCTATTTACAATTGCCGTACCTAGGTTTAAGAAATTGCAGACTCTGGTGGATAAGCTTAATTTGGTGGCGCGGGAAAATTTGGTTGGACTAAAAGTTATTCGCGCGTTCCATAACGAGAAGATTGAGCAGAAAAAATTCCAAGAAGCCAACGTGGAATTGAACAAGATGAATTTATTTGTGAACCGTTTGATGATGTTGCTTGATCCGATTATGACTTTAGTGATGAACTTTTCGAGTGTGGCAATTGTGTGGTTTGGCGCGCATTTGATAAGTAGCGGCAATTTGCAAATTGGTAATATGATGGCGTTTTTGGAATACGCGATGCAGGTGATAATCTCGTTCTTGTTGCTGTCAATGGTGTTTATTATGGTGCCACGAGCCGCCGTATCAGTGCGTCGAGTCGGAGAAGTTTTAGACACTTTGCCGTCAATTACTGACCCGAAGTCGCCGAAAAAATTACCAAAAGACGCCAAGGGAAAAATTGAATTTAAGGACGTTACATTTACTTATCCTGACGCGGATTTGCCAGTACTTTCGGATATTAATTTTGTAGCCGAACCTGGTCAGACAACGGCGTTTATTGGTAGTACTGGCTCGGGAAAATCGACGCTGATAAATTTGATTCCTCGTTTTTATGATGTTTCGGCGGGGCAGATTTTGCTTGATGGCGTGGATATTAGAAATCTGAAATTGGAAGATTTGTCTAGTCAAATTGGTTACGTGCCGCAAAAAGGTGTGTTGTTTAGTGGAACGGTTGCTAGTAATATCAAATACGGCAACGCTGAGGCTAGCGACAAGTTGGTTGAAAAAGCGGCCAAAATTGCCCAAGCGGAAGAATTTATTAGCGAGTTAAAAAATGGTTATAAAAGTGAAATCGCTCAGGGCGGCAGCAATGTTTCTGGTGGTCAGCGTCAGCGTTTGTCGATCGCGAGGGCTATTGCGGTTGAGCCGAATGTTTACATTTTTGATGATTCGTTTTCGGCGCTTGATTTTAAGACGGACGCGAAGTTGCGGGCTGTGCTTGCAAAGGAAACTAAGAATAAAACTGTGTTAATTGTCGGTCAGCGAATTAATACGATTATGAATGCAGATAAAATTATCGTGCTTAATGAGGGAAAAATTGTTGGTCAGGGAACGCATCATGAATTGATGAAAGATTGCGAAGTTTATCAAGAAATTGCCGCTTCGCAACTCTCGGAAGATGATTTGCAGAAAATGTCTATTGCTGCGAAAGGAGTGTTGTAATGTCTAAGCAAACCACGAAAAAACGTCAGCAAGTGCGAATGGGCGGTCCTATGGGCGGAATGGGCACTGGCGAAAAGGCTAAAGATTTCAAGGGAACAGTCAAGAAGCTGATCAAATATTTGTCGGATTTTCGATGGCAAATGTTGATGGTGCTGGTTTTTGCGATTGGGAGCACGATTTTTGCGATTGCCAGCCCGAAGATTTTAGGCGGCGCGACGAATCAAATTGTTGATGATTACGCCAATATGAAAGCTTACGAGGCGATTACTAGTAAATTGCCAAAAGGCGTTTCTTTACCGGCGGGAACTACTGGCGCAGATGTTTTGAACCGATTGCCGAATAAGTCGGAGATTGAAAAACAAATTCCATCTAGTCAACTTGAGTCGATTAAAAAGTTAGATCTTAGTCGGCGTCCAGAATTTCATTTTGACGCTATTTGGCGAATAATTATTTTGCTAGTCGGAATGTATGTGTTGAGTGCGATTTTTCGCTATATTCAAACGTGGATAATGACTCAGGTGACGCAAACCGTAACTTTCAGAATGCGACAACAATTGTCCGAAAAAATAAATCGCTTGCCGCTGAGCTATTTCGATAAGCAAACTTATGGCGAGGTTCTTAGTCGCATAACTAATGATGTCGATACGATTAGCCAAACACTAAATCAGAGTTTGTCGCAAATTGTAACTTCAACGGTTACAGTGCTGGGAATTTTGGTGATGATGTTTTCGATTAGCTGGCAGATGTCACTAGTTGCGCTGCTAGTGCTTCCGCTGGCGGGTGGCGTGATTACGCTGATTGCAAAGAGCTCGCAAAAACAATTCTTGCGCCAGCAAACGCAGCTTGGTGAACTTAATGGACACATTGAAGAAATGTATGGCGGTCATCAAGTGATGCGCGTCTTTAATGGCCAGAAAAAATCGATTGCTAAGTTTTCTAAGATCAATAATCGGCTTCAAGAGAGTGCTTGGAAGGCTCAGTTCTTTTCTGGCTTGATTCACCCGATTATAAATTTTATCAGTAATATTGGCTACGTAGCTATGACGATTTTGGGCGGTTGGCTGGCGATTAATGGTCGGCTAAAAATTGGCGATATTCAGGCGTTTATTCAATACGTCGATCAGTTCAATCAGCCGCTGGTTCAGGTCGCTAATATCGCTAATATTTTGCAATCGACAGCTGCTGCCGCCGAGAGAGTATTCGAGTTTTTGGACGAGCCAGAAGAAGCGGTTGAATCGAATAACTTGGTAAAATTGTCCAACGTAAAAGGCGAAGTTGAATTCAACAATGTCGTCTTTGGGTATAAGCCAGACCAGACTATCATCAAAGGTTTGTCGGCGCACATTAAGCCAGGTCAGCGCGTGGCGATTGTCGGTCCGACTGGCGCTGGAAAAACGACGCTGGTTAACTTGCTAATGCGATTTTATGAGATCAATAGCGGTTCGATTAAAATTGACGGCGTGGATATTCGTAAGATGAAGCGTAGCGATGTGCGTCAAATGTTTGGCATGGTGCTACAAGATACGTGGCTGTTTAATGGCACGATTCGTCAGAATTTGATGTATGGCAATCCAAAAGCTACCGAGGAAGAGATGATAAAAACCGCCAAAGAAGCGCATGTTGATCATTTTGTGCGGTCGCTGCCGGGCGGCTATGATATGGTCTTGGGCGAGGAGGCTGCTAATATTTCCCAGGGAGAAAAGCAGCTGTTGACAATTGCCAGGGCGATGCTAGAAAAAGCGCCAATGCTGATTCTGGATGAAGCGACAAGCTCGGTCGATACGCGCACCGAGGTTCTTATTCAAAAAGCCATGGAGAAGTTGATGCAGGGAAAAACTAGTTTTGTTATTGCGCACCGTTTGAGTACTATTCGTGACGCTGATTTGATTTTGGTGGTTAAGGACGGGAATATTATCGAGCAGGGCAATCACGAAACTCTGCTGCAGCAAAACGGATTTTACGCCGAGCTTTATAATAGTCAGTTTGCTGAGTAGTTGACTACTACTTTTTATATAGTGATATTTTTGTAGCCTTTGGTATGTGTAGCTCAAAATCAATATCGGTTTTCTGGACAATTTCATAATAAGGCGGAATTGATGGGTTTTTCGGAAGTTCAATTATTTTTCCGTCGTTAAATAATTGTCCTTGTCGGTAGACATTGTGAATAAACGGTATATTTGGCTTTACTTTTCTTAAGCGATATAGTGCTGAGTTATGTTGCGTTTCGCCGTTTTTAACGACTTCAGGTCGCGTGTGCCATTGTCCCATAATACATAATGTTAATAGGGAATCATCAATTTTAAGGATATTTTTAGCTAGCTCTTCTTCTCGCGCTTGAGGGCTTGCTGATATAATGGCGTCCTTGTCTAAATTATCAAAAAATGTATCAATAAAAATAAGTTCTTTGAGTTGGTTTTGCCGTAGAAGAATTGCTATCGTCTTTATCATTTCAAGAGATAAAATGCTCGAGTCAAAAATGTCTTCGTCAACTAAGGAAAAATCGCAAGAATCGGTCTTTACTGAATTGATGAAGTTGGATACGGCGAGGCTGGCTTCAATAGCTAATCTCTTTACGCCAAGTTTCTTAACCAGAGTATAGATGACGTCGGAATTTTCTTTAATGCCGTGAATTTCGCCGTATACAATTAGGTTTGATTTTTGTAGGGCGGGTTGTGGGGGCTCGAGGTGCTTTATGTCTAATTGTTTCGGCAAGAATGTTTTGATAATGTCGTGATTATTCATAGGTGCTAATTGATAGTTTACTTCATAAAACTGTAAATATATAGGGTTGCGTCGTTGATAAATTTGTCGATATTTGGCGAACTATTTATAATTAAGTCATGAATATCGCAGACCAACTCCTCACTAAATACCCGATCATTTCTGACCAAGTCGATATAAAAGAACTTGGTGCGCTTTTAAGAGAATTGGAGAAAACTTTGCGTCGTGGCGCTACTGGAAACATTGTGGAGTTTGGTTGTTATGTTGGCACAACTAGTTTGTTTATTCGCCGACTATTGGACGCTTATAATTTTACGGGCGAGTTTCACGTTTACGATTCGTTTGCGGGATTGCCAGAAAAAACCCAGAAGGATAATAGCGCCGCGGGTGATCAATTTAAGGCTGGCGAGTTATTAGCGCCGCGTAAGACGTTTGTCCAGAATTTTAAGAAAGCAGGATTGAAGTCGCCGATTATTCACAAAGGCTGGTTTTCTGATTTTACTTCTGATGATGTGCCGGAAAATATTATGTTTGCGTTTTTTGATGGCGATTTTTACGAATCAATTGTCGATTCTTTTCGGGTTTGTGAAAGTAAATTTAACGAAGACGCAATAATTATTGTTGATGATTACGCAAATGAAGCTCTGCCGGGCGCCGCAAAAGCTACTGATGAATGGCTAAAAGTTAATCGACAATTCACAGTCAGGACTGAGGCCAGTTTGGCAATTATCTCCTCTTGCCCAAAAACATAAACGTGTTACAATTAAAACATCACTAATATAAACAGGGGAGGGTTGTGATGGACGAACCAATTCACATCACGTCTGAAATAGGAAAACTTAAGACCGTTCTATTGCATCGGCCAGGTGAAGAACTGGAAAATTTGACGCCAGACTATCTGACCGATCTTTTATTTGACGATATTCCATATCTGAAAGTAGCGCAGGCTGAACACGATGCTTTTGCGGAAGTATTGAGAAGTCGTGGAATCGAAGTTTTGTATCTGGATCAATTGGTCGCCGAGGCAATTAGCACAGATCAATTGCGCGAACAATTTGTCGATGAAATGTTGGCTGCTTCTAAGCAGGATTCGCGCCGTGTTACTCAAACATTGCGTCAATTCTTGTTGGACTTGCCAACTCACGCTATGATCCGCAAGATTATGGCTGGTGTTCGTAAGGATGAAATTACTTTGCCTCCAGATCAGCATCAACAACTTCACAATATGATCGAGAAAAATCATTATCCGTTCTATCTCGATCCAATGCCAAACCTATACTTTACACGCGACCCAGCTGCCGCAATTGGCAACGGTTTGACGATCAACAAGATGCACTGGACGGCTCGTCGTCGTGAATCGCTATTTATGCGCTACATTATCGACCACCATCCACGTTTTGCTAATCGTGCGCCAGTTTGGTACAACCGCACAGAGAAATTCTCAATGGAAGGTGGTGACGAATTAATATTAAGCGATAAGGTTATGGCAATTGGTGTTTCAGAGCGAACAACCGCTGAGGCAATTGAAAAGATGGCAACCAAGCTGTTTGCTGGCTCGAAATTCGAGAAAGTCATCGCTATGGAAATTCCAAAATCTCACGCCTTTATGCACCTAGACACCGTGTTTACGATGATTGATCGTGATAAGTTTACGATTCACCCAGAAATTCGCGACCATGGCGGCAGGATGAATTGTTTCATTTTGGAGAAAGTTGAAGGTCAGCCGTTCCCACGAATTACACACGAAACAGACTTGGAGCATGTCTTGAGGGTTGCGCTTGGTTTGCCAAGTGTTACGTTGATTGAGTGTGGTGGTGGCGATCCGATTGCTGCTGCTCGTGAGCAATGGAATGACGGTTCAAACACTTTGGCAATTGCGCCGGGTGTTGTGGTGACTTATGATCGCAACTACGTAACTAACCAGAAATTGCGCGAAAACGGTATCGAAGTTATTGAAATTAGTGGTGCTGAGCTTGGACGCGGTCGTGGCGGTCCACGCTGTATGAGTATGCCGCTAGTACGAGAGGATGTATTCTAATGGCTCAGAGTTTGAAAGGACGATCGCTACTGACTTTGAGCGATTATACCGCTGAAGAGATTCGCTTGCTATTGGACACGGCTCGTGAATATCGTCGATTGAAATATGCCGGTATTCCGCACCGAATTCATGAGGGTAAAAACGTGGCATTGCTATTCGAAAAGGCTTCAACGCGAACGCGCTGCGCATTTACGGTGGCTGCTAATGACCTTGGAGTTGCGCCGGAATATCTTGGTAAAGATGACATTCAATTGGGTAAGAAAGAGACGGTTGAAGATACTGCCAAGGTTTTGGGCCGAATGTTTGACGGAATCGAGTTCCGCGGTTTTGATCACGCGACTGTTGAGGAGTTGGCGCGTCACGCTGGCGTTCCAGTATGGAATGGGTTGACCGATAAGTTTCATCCAACACAGATTTTGGCTGACTTCATGACAATTGAAGAGCATGTCGGAAAATTGAAGGGAACTAAGCTGGTATTTGTTGGCGATGGTCGCAACAATATGGCGAACTCGTTGATGATCGGCTCAGCTATTATGGGACTTGATTTTCGCATTTTGGCACCTCGTGAATTGCATCCAGAGCAAGCTTTGGTTGATAAAGCAAATCACTTTGCCAGGTCAAGTCATGCGCGCATTACCATCACTGACAACTTCGAAGAGGCTTTGCGCGGTGCTGATGTAATTTACACGGACGTTTGGGTTTCAATGGGCGAAGAAGACAAGTTTGCTGAACGCATTAACCAATTGCGACATTTCCAAGTTAATCGCCAGATGATTAACCTGACAGGAAATCCTGAGGTCAAGTTTATGCACTGTTTGCCAGCATTCCATGACGCATTGACGATTACTGGAAAGAAGATTCAGGAAGATTTCGGTTTAGATTCAATGGAAGTAACGGATGAGGTGTTCCGCTCGCCACATTCGATAGTTTTTGATCAAGCGGAAAATCGTATGCATACAATCAAGGCTGTGATGGCTTTGACGTTGTAGTTGTTGTCGTCGTAATAAGGAGGTTAAGGAGGCTCCGAGGCAATGGTAGAAAAAATTAAAAAAGCAAAGCAGAAGCTTCGATCACCGTCGGCGTTTACTATTTTGTTTGTCGTGATCATCGTTATGGCGGCATTGACGTGGGTTGTTCCTTCTGGACTATATAAGACGAACGAAGATGGCAATCGTATCGCGGGGTCGTATCATGTAGTAAATAAAGATCGCACTGTCAAGGAAAAGAAGGATGGTAAAGAGATTGAAGTCGATAAGCATGATCGACAAGGTTTATGGGACGTCTTCACTGCGCCGATTAAAGGCATGACGAATAAGCTTGATGTGATTGTTTTCGTCATGGTGCTTGGTGGATTCTTGGGCGTTACCATGAAGACCGGTGCTCTTGATGCTTCTCTTGGTGCGCTACTTCGCAAGCTTAAGGGTAAAGAAAAATGGCTCATTCCAATTTTGATGACGCTATTTGCTATCGGTGGTACAACTTACGGCATGCAGGAAGAAACTGTGGCGTTTTACGCACTAGTTATACCAATGATGATTGCTGCTGGCTATAACGCCATGACTGGTGTGATGGTGATTGTGTTGGGTGCCGGTACTGGTGTGCTCGGATCGACAATCAACCCATTCTCTACTGGTGCTGCAGCCGCAACAGCAGACGTAAAGCTAGGTAGTGTAATTCCAATTATGTCTATCATTTTAGTACTGTGTCTGATTGCGGCAATTATCTTCACTATGCGCTATGCGGCAAAAGTGAAGGCTGGCAAATATAAGGAGGACGTTCGTTATAAGCCAGCTACGGCTGCTCTAGATATGGAAGACATACCAAAACTAACTACCCCACGAAAAGTTGTCATGGGCGTATTTGCTATCACATTTATCTTGATGGTTCTTTCGCTGATTCCTTGGGGGAGCTGGGAAATTACTTTCTTTGACGACGTGTTTAAGAGAGCTTCAGATTTACCAGTTATCGGTGCAGCGCTCGGTGTAGTTCATAGTGCCGCCTTTGGCGAATGGCTGTTTGGTGAAATCACTACACTGTTCTTGATGTCAACTATTGTAATAACTGCAATTTACTACAAAGAATTTAAGAAAGAGGGTGTTTTCCCAGTTGATACATTTATCGACGGCGTGAAAGACATCTTGCCAGTTGCTCTGATTATCGCGGTGGCAACGGGCGTTTCTGTAGTGATGACTAACGGTGAAATCCAGGACACAATCATCAGCTGGGGTGAATCTCTCCTGAAAGATGCTGGTGGCGGTGTTGTCGGCGTGTTGGCGTATCTATTCTACTTGCCAATGTCATTTATCGTTCCGTCGTCATCAGGTTTGGCGGCAGCAACTATGCCAGTTATTGCGCCAATTGCTGATTTGGTCAACTCAAGCAAAGAAGTTATGGTTGCCGCATTTGCGACAGCATCTGGCCTGATCAACATGATGGCTCCAACTATCGCGTCGTTGATGGGTGGATTGGCTTTGGCTGGTGTTTCGTATCGCGACTGGCTAAAGCGCTCAGCTCCAATTATGGCGGTATTTGCTATTATCAGCATCACAGTTATTGCAATTTTCGGAGCACTGTAGCCTATGGATAAGAAGCGTACTATTGTAGTAGCGCTCGGTGGTAACGCCCTGCAACGGCAGGGCGAAGCCGCGTCTGAGCAACAGCAACGAGTGGCTGATGAAACAGTTCGGCAACTTTTACCGTTAATCCAGGCTGGTCATAACGTAGCAATTGTTCATGGTAATGGTCCTCAGGTTGGTAATATTGTGTTGCACGAAGAGGCGATTAACACGCCAGATGTGCCAAGTTTGCCGCTGGAAGATTCTGGCGCTATGAGTCAGGGGTTGATTGGCTTTTGGTTGCAACAGGCTTTTCATGACGCCTTTATGGTTAATCAAATGAACAATCGCGCTGTTAGCGTTATAACTCAAACGATTGTCAGCTTGAGCGATCCAGCATTCCAAAATCCAACCAAGCCAATTGGTCCGTTCTATTCGGAAGACGAGGCAAAAACCGTCGCTAGCGAACGCGGCTACACGGTAAAAGAAGACGCTGGCCGTGGTTGGCGTCGTGTCGTTCCTTCGCCAAAACCTCAGACAATTGTCGAGGCCGATGTGATTAAGGCGCTGGTTCATGCTGGCGTGACGGTCGTTTCAACTGGCGGCGGCGGCATTCCTGTTTTACAAGACGAAACTGGTCAATTAAAAGGCGTCGCTGCGGTCATTGATAAGGACTTCGGCGCGGCAAAATTGGCAGATCTTTTGGACGCCGATACTTTGCTGATTTTGACTTCGGTTGATGCTGCTAAAATTAATTTTGGCAAACCAGATGAACAATCTCTCGGGGAAGTTTCAATAGAAGAACTCCAGAAACATATTGACGATGGGCAATTTGCGGCAGGTTCGATGTTGCCAAAAACTCAGGCTGCCTTGTCGTTTCTGGATGGAAAGTCGGGGCGTACGGCGATTATTACTTCGCTGGATAAAACCGCTGAAGCTATTAGCGGCTCGGCAGGCACGATAGTCAAATCGTAATAAAAATCAAGAAGTTCCTGTGAATGGCGCAGGAGCTTCTTGTGTTTATGTATGTTTTATTTTATAATATGAAATTATGTTGCAATATCTTCGTTCGACAAATAGCGATTCAATAATTAGCCCGCAAGAAAATTTGCAGTCTGGTTCGTGGGTGCGCTGCGAAAGACCAAGCGACGAAGAGGTTTCGCAATTGCTGACGCTGGGCTTGGATGAGGATTTGATAAGTGACGCGCTTGACCCGCACGAGGTGCCGCGTATTGAGTTTGATGATGAGTGGACTTATTTGATTGCGCGACTGCCAGACACTGACGACGATTTTAACGATTTTACCACGCCGATTTTATTCTGCATTAATAAAGATCATATCGTGACGTTGTCTAGAGATAGTTTGGGGCGATTGTGGCAGCCGTTTATTGATAAAGTGCGAATTAGGACGGATCGACAAGTTGAGCTTTTGGTGGCGATGGTTGAGGCGATTTCAACGCAATATCAGCGGCGCGTGGCAACGATTAATCGCCAAATGCGAGCGGCTACGGACAGTATTCATACACTGAGAGTTAATGATATTGCCACTCTGGCGGAGTATGAGCGCAAATTGAATGATTATCTTGACGCGCTAATTCCGATGAACTGGGCAATTGAGAGACTTTTGGCGACTCAGAAGCTGCGATTGAAGGCTGATGATAAGGAAGACGTTGAGGATATTTCGATTGATTTGGAGCAGGTGATTGCGCGTTGTAAAAGTTTGTTGAGGACGATTACTAATGTGCGCGATAGCTATAGGGCGGTGATGGATACGCGCCTTAATGAGACGATCCGTCTGCTAACTGTAATTACCGTAGCTTTGACTATTCCGACGATGATCGCTGGTTTGTATGGTATGAACGTGCCGGTTCCAGGCGCCGATAATCCGTTGATGTTTTGGGCGATTACCTCGATCAGTGTAGTGCTGGCATTCGTTGTGGGCTATTATTTCCTGCGTCGCCGATAAAGTTTAATTGCAATTCGACAGATTGCTAATATCGCTTGTGTATATTATAATTTTCTTATGATGGTGGGCTACTTTGAGCGTAGATCGTTGACTGAAAAGTTGACGCAAGCTCAACGAATGCATAAAAACGGTTGGATCAATTTGACCGGGAGTCTTGATGCTACTCGAGTTTCAAAGGCTTTGTCGCTGTCTGCTAATATTGTCCGTGACGTACTGGACATCCACGAATTACCTCGAGCAGAGTTTTCTGATGGCGTTGAATATATTTTTACGCGCATACCGTTTGGTCAAACTGATTCTGGCAAAACGGCGCCGTTTTTGATTGCAATTAGCGGCGGTCATTATATTACAATATCGCCTCATGTTAAATTTTCACCTCTGGAGGTTAGCGATTATTTATTTAGCACAACCGAGCGTCCAGCGGGAGTTTTTTCTGCGAATTTGGCGTATGTTATTTCTCAATATGAACAGCGAGTACATTTGTTAACGGAGCAAATTAGTGATGCTCGTCGGCGATTAAGCCGTCATGAAGTTGAGAATTCTGATTTTATTAAATTTGTCGCAATTGAAGACACGCTCAATGAATATCGAAGCAGTCTGGAAGGGATGTCCCGCGTTATTACACAACTAATGGAAAATCGCCGCCATCTATTTAAGACTAGAGATCTGGAAGCCTTGGAGGACGTCGATCTACACATCAGGCAAGTTTTAGTGGCGATAAGTTCCAGCACGCACACAATTTCCAGTATCCAAAACGCTTATTCGACGGTTGCTAATAATACGCTGAACCAACGCATGAAGGCGTTGACCGCCATAACAATTCTTCTGGCTATTCCGAACGTTTTTTACGGAATGTATGGAATGAATATCGCGTTGCCATTCCAGGGAGAGCCTTGGGCGTATCCGGTTATCACTAGTTTTACAGTGTTGTTGATTTTACTTGTTATGTTTGTTGCTAAGCGACTTCGCTTGTTCTAATATAGATATAATAAGCATTTTCAAAATGTTTTTGCTTGACGTACCAATAAACGTTTGGTAACATTGTTAGCATGTCTCGCGCCGAAGCATTAAATTGCTGATATTAAGTGATAAAGGTCGAAGCGCGTGGGGCTGCACATAATAATAAGGAGTGCAAAACACATGCCAATAGCAATCAAATTTGTGCCATCAAGGCGCAAAAAGATCGCGGTGGATGTGGTGCCTGCCGAATGGCAAACATACATAGCACAATAAAAAGAGTGCAGTCGATCCAATGATAGAATAGGGACGACTATAAACAAATCCCGCTCCAAGGCACCGGAGCGGGATTTTGGTTTGTGCGAAAATGCGTTAATCTTTTACTTCAACGCCAGCTTTTTTCAAGGCTTCCTTAACTGATGATTCAATTGAGCCAGAGCTGTCCATCTCGGTATTCTTTCCATTTATGTAGAAAGTTGGTGTTGCGGCAACGCCGTGTTTGCGACCGAGAGCCATATCGAAGTCGATTTTATTTTTAACCTTGTTGCTGGCAATATCGGTTTTATATTGATCGATATTAAGCTTCAGTTGTTCAGCATAAGATTTGAAAATGTTGTCGCGTTCTGTAGTGTTGGCGTTTTTCCAAGCGTCCTGATTTGCATATAGAAGCTCATTCATTTCCCAGAATTTACCCTGCAGGCCAGCAGCTTCAGCTACGGCAGCGGCAGCTCGTGCGTTAGGGTGTGAGCTGGCAATTGGGAAATTACGGAAAATTAATCGAACGTGATCTTTATATTTTTTAGCTAGCGCTTCGGCTTTTGGTGCAGCGGTGCCACAGCCAGGGCATTGATAGTCGGCGTATTCGATAATTGTTACTTTGGCGTCTTTACTGCCAATTTCGTGATCTGTAATATTGCCATTTCTTGATTCTGCGCTGATAGTTGTGTTCAGTTGATCGTTATTGATATCGCTAATGTTTAGTCGATTTTGTGTCGAAATATAAATCATTCCACCAACAATCGCTACTACAATAATTGCGAAAATTATCCAGCTTTTCTTATTCATTTTACCTCCATTTACTCTAGTAAGTATAGCACGGAATGCGGTACAATAAAACTATGACGATTGTGCTAATTTTTGGATATTTGGTTACTTTGGCGGTTTTGCTGATAGTGCTGGGAGTTCAGCCGAAAACGTCTTCGCATAGTCAATTTGAGCTGCGGCGGAGAAGTGGACTAGGCGATGAAAAGGCTAAAATTCTTTTGCGACAAAGAGAATTTTTACGAGATATTATTTCATTGCAGCGCGCTGTGGCTTCTTTGTGTTTGGTAATTTTAAGCGTTATTAGTGTTTATTTGTTCAATTGGGCGGCTGGACTCTTTTTGTCAATTATAATAGCCCTAGAAATCGGAGCCGTCGCGCGAATTGGTTTGTGGCAGAAATATTCACAGCAGCTTTATGAAAAATACGAACCGCTAATCTTGACGACAATTGAGCGACATCAAGTAATTTTGTCGCTAATCCGTTCGGTGTCGCCAGTGGTTGGTGATAGTAGGGTGATTGAATCGAAAGAAGAATTGCTGGAAATGGTGGCTCAATCCAGCGGAGCGATTCCATCTTCTGAGAAAAAGCTTATTACTAACGGGCTGAAGTTCAACGATATGAAGGTCGAGGAAATTATGACGCCGCGAAGCATGATTGAATCGGTGCCTATGAACGAACTCCTCGGGCCACTAGTGCTTGATGATCTTCATAAAAAAGGGTATAGCAGATTTCCTGTCATTGACGGCGACATTGATCATGTTGTTGGCATGCTGAGGATTCAAGATTTGTTGACGATTGATCGCAAAGCAAAATCTCATCGTGCGGAAACAGTCATGAGTAAAGACGTCTATTATATTCACGAAAATCAAACTCTACAGCACGCCTTGGCTGCATTTTTGAAAACGCAGCATCACTTGTTTATTGTCGTAAATGAGTTTCGAGAAACAGTCGGTTTACTGAGCCTAGAAGACGTAATTGAAGCGCTATTAGGTCAGAAAATTATTGACGAATATGATGTTTATGGAGATATTCGTAAGGCTGCCACGGCTAATCCGCAGAAAAATAATTTGCCCACAAAAACTCGACGAGATGTTTAATTCTGGGAATTTGCCCAGATTATGCTATAATAACAGATATGAAAAATAGAATTTTGGCGGCAGAAACTTCTAAAAAAGTTGGTGAGAATATTACAGTTGCGGGCTGGGTTCATTCCAGGCGTGATCATGGCGGATTGATTTTTATTGATTTGCGCGACCACACGGGTTTGGTTCAGTTGGTTATTAACCCTGATAAAAAAGATGCTTTTTCTTTGGCGGAAAGCTTGCGAGATGAGTTTGTGGTTCGTGCTTGTGGCGTGGTTGCGGAGCGTGGTGAAGGTCTGAAAAATCCGAATATTGCCAGTGGTGATGTGGAAATTGTTGTGGACAATTTGGAAATTTTGAACCGAGCCGAGACTTTGCCAATTCAGCCATTTGCCGAGGATAATCAAGCCGGCGAAGAGCTAAGGTTCAAATATCGTTATCTTGATTTGCGTCGTCCAAAAATGCAAAACATGCTTAAAAAACGCGCCGAAATGTATCGTCGAATCCATGAGTATATGGACAATCGAGATTTTATTGAAATTCAAACGCCAATTTTGGCTAATTCAAGTCCTGAGGGTGCGCGTGATTTTCTGATTCCGAGTCGTTTGCAGGAAGGGAAGTTTTACGCCTTGCCACAAGCTCCACAGCAGTTTAAGCAGTTGCTGATGGTTGGTGGTGTGCCGCGTTATTATCAGTTGGCGGCTTGTTTCCGCGACGAAGATCCGCGAGCAGATCGCCTGTACGGCGAGTTTTATCAGCTTGATTTGGAGATGAGTTTTGCCGAAGATGGCGAAGAAGTTCGCACTGAAGTTGAGCCTTTGATGAAGCAACTGGCAACTGATTTTGCTGGTAAAAAATTGTTGGATTTGAGCGATTTGGCGGTTGGTGATGGCAGTCCAATTCCGCGAATTTCGTATCGCGATGCCATGGAAACTTACGGTTCTGACAAGCCGGATTTGCGATTTGGTATGGAATTGATAGAACTGACGGACGTGTTCTCGGAGACTGAGTTTGGCGTATTTAAAAATGCTGAATGTGTTAAGGCTATTTGCGTAAAAAATGGCGCAAGTTTGAGTCGCAAGCAAATTGACAATTTCACCAACATCGCTAAAAGCGAAGGCGCTGGCGGTTTGGCGTACATTACATATCAAGACGGCGAAGCAAAATCTCCAATTGCGAAATTCTTGAGTGAGAAGGAATTAGCTGATATTCAGCAGAAAACTGGTGCGGTTGATGGCGATGCAGTGTTCTTTGGCGCTGATTCTCGCTCGGTTGTTAACGCGGTATTGGGGCGCTTGCGTAATGAATTTGCCTCACACTTTAATCTTAAGGACCCATCGGTCGTGGCGTTTGCTTGGATTATTGATTTTCCGTTTTACGAATGGGATGAGCGTAGTAAGAAGCTTGACTTTGGGCATAATCCGTTCAGTATGCCAAAGGGCGGTTTGCAAACTCTGGAGTCTGCTGAAACTGACGCCGAAAAATTATCCATTGTTGCTGATCAGTTTGATATGGTGATGAATGGCTATGAGATTTGCTCTGGCGGTGTTCGCAACCATAATCCAGCAGTGCTTTATAAAGTATTCGGTTTACTGGGCTTCAGTGAGTCTTATGTTGAAGAAAAGTTTGGTGCTATGTTAGGCGCTTTCAAATACGGCGCTCCGCCTCACGCAGGATGTGCTTTTGGTGTTGATCGTATTTTGATGGAATTGACCGATGAGCAAAACGTCCGTGAAACTCTGGCGTTTCCAAAGAATGGCTCTGGTGTGGATGTAATGATGAATTCGCCTTCAATTGTCGATCCCGCTCAGCTACGCGAATTGGGTTTGTGAGATTTAGCATTGAGTTAACGGGAGATGCTCGTAGGATGATGGATAATATTATTCTTCACGTTCCTCACGCCTCGTTGTGCTTGCCGCCTGATTTTTGGCGCGATATTACGGTAGATAAAGAGATTGTCGAGAGAGAATTATGTTTCATTGCTGATTATAAAGTTGATGAGCTCGTTAAAAATATAGATAGCCATAAAATTATAGCTAAATATTCGCGACTATATTGTGATGTTGAGAGGTTTCGTGATGACGAAGTTGAGCTGATGGCTAAGCTGGGTATGGGGGCGACTTATACACATTTATCGGACGGTACGCAATATCGTAAAATAAGATCATCCCGCCGGGAAGAAATTTTGGGCAAATCATACGACTTACATCACAAACAGCTAAACGCATTGAGTAGGAAAATTGTTGATCAATGTGGTTCGTGTGTAATTATTGATGTTCATAGTTATAGCGACGAATTGGTGCGAAGATTGTTTGGCTGGACAGAGAATTTACCAGATATTTGCCTTGGCTATGATGAAAAATGGTTCGGTAAAGACAATGCATCAAAATTAAAAACATATATTGAAAAAATGGGATATAGTTGTGAATTAAATTATCCGTATTCTGGGGCGCTGGTTCCGATGGAATTTTATCACGATGAAAATCCGAAGATACAGTCGGTGATGTTGGAAATTAATAGGCGTGTCTATTTGAATGGTGATGTGGTAAGCGAAAAGGCTGTGTGCAATATAGATAAAATAATAAATTTTATCGCAGAAAATCTAGATCCTAATACCCAGCCATGCTGCCAAAATGTCGCCCGCGAAGTAGGCTAATCCTGCTGCAATCGCCCCAAGGAGTAACGTGATGCCTGCGGACTGCCAAGGTGATTGTTTGCTAACTTTGCCCTTGATGAAGCCGATTGCTAAGAACGTTGCCGCAGTTAGCGCTGAGCTAATATAGAATAATACCGCGTTTGGTGCTTTTAAGTTTGTAATTACGTCAATCAAATATGGCAATACTGGTACGCCACCAACCACTACGAAAGCTAAGAATGTTACTGCGCCTATGATCTTTGGGGATGAGCGTTTTTGGGTATCGCGCACAGATTCTTCGTGTTCGGCGCTGGCTGCCAAATATGCGCTAGAGCCCATTGAGAATCCGTCGGCTATTAAATTAGCAATTCCTAATATAAGAATGACCGAGCTAGATATTCCAGCTCCAGCTGAAGCTGCCACAACTGCAAATGTCGTTACTGTGCCGTCGACCGCGCCATAAACAAATTCCGGTATGTATCGTTTGAAAAAATCTCGCATAACCATACCAGTTTATCATATTATTAACGATTGGCGGACATCTCTATTGACAATTTAATAAGCTTATGCTATAGTGAAATAGTTAGATTATCTAATACAAACAATTTAACAAGCATGCTAAAATAAACATAACAAATATAAACTTTTGTAGAAAGGTAAAGCGTGGAAGATATCCAAACAGCCATCGTTTTATTATCAATCATCGTAGGATTGTTGTCGGTTATTATCGTAACGCTACTGGCAGTGGTCATCGCCTTGTTGGTAAGACTTAATACGGTCATGAAAAGCGTTAGTAAAATTACAACTAACGTAGCTAGTGCAACTGAGTGGTTGTCACCAACAAAAGTTTTTAGTGAAATATCAGGTTTATTTCGTAAAAAATAATTAAAAAAAGGAGTAATATATGAAAAAAGTTTTAGCAATTATCGGAGCAGTGGCAGCAGGTTTTACAGCTGGAATTTTGACTGCACCAAAGAGCGGCAAAGAAACAAGGAAAGACTTGAAAGATAAAGCTGTAAAATTGAAAGCCGACACTGAAAAGGTAGCGTGCAAAGCGACTGCTGCAGCTAAAGATAGCGTAGATTCATTAAAGGCTGGTTCGCAGAAAGTTGGAGACGCCGTAGTAGAAACCGCAAAAGACGTTAAGGGCAACGTCGAAAAACGTTTCAAGTAATATTTGACTCTATTCAAGAAGACGTGAGATAATATAAGTGATGAAAAAAGTTACTTTCTATCTCGCGTCTTTTTTGATTGCTTCTAGTTTGTTAGTGACGCCACGAGCAGTTGAGGCTCAGTCTGTCGATGCTACAGCTGATTCTGAGATTATAAAAACGCTTGATCGAAACTGTAGTTCCGTAAGAGTTGCTATTAAAAACATTCATACCAATGACGCTCTAACTAGAGTTAATGTTGGACAAAGATATAATTCTATTTCTACCAAACTTATGGCCAGGCTGAACGGTCGATTGGCAATCAATAAGCTGGACAGCTCAAAGTTAGTGAATATTACTAATGAATTCGAGTCGACGAGACTTAAGTTTAATAGCAATTACAACGATTACGATACTGCGATGACCGATCTTCAGCGCGCAAATTGCTCTAATAATGTGGCGGACTATTATCAAAAATTGACCGTCGCTCGCGAGGCTCGTAGTAAACTTTCTGAGGATGTGAAGATCTTGGATGAATTGTTAGTGAGATACAAAGAAGAAGTGCAAGTTATTAAAAATTCGCTGTCTGGAGGTTCTAATGAATAGGGCTAAGGAATTATTCCGTAGTTATAAATTCGCTACGTTTATTGGGTTGACTATTGTGGTCTCAGTTGTGTTGGTATCGATCGCGATGTTTATGTATTACAAGACTGACGCCTACAGATTGGATTTGAGTCGCCCAGAATACGTTTCTCGCCGCAATCAAATTAGCAAGGATGCGAATGAAAAAAGTCACGAATTTGACGCGCAAGGCACAGTAAGCAAGGATACATTGAAGGAGTTTTTGGGAATTTATGATAAAGAAGTAGAGAACGTTAATAAAATCAAAGCGTTTTCTAATGATGTGTTGAGCGATAAAGAATTGGGCTTGTCTAATAATTAATCTTTATCTTCTGGTCATTGAGGTTGGGGTTGGCAGGGTTGCCAGAAGAACTCCTTCGCGATCAAAGTTTTGTAGCAATCGATGTCGCATTTCAGAGGTAACAGACCACTGATCTGATGGCTGAGTTTTTCCGGCAATGATCAATTCTGTTCCTCGTCCGGTAATATCACCAACGGAAACGAATTTAGGCGGATCGATAATTTTCTTTTGCCAAGCCTTTTCTTTAGCCAATTCTTGACCAGTAGCGTTAATGATGTCTGTAACTGCAGAAATGTCAGAACTTGGGTCAATGTAAATGCTGAAGCGCGACATACTATAGCCCATAGTTTTGTTGATAACGTGCTGAATCGTGCCATTTGGAACATAATGAACATTGCCCTCAGAATCTCGTATAACAGTAGTGCGAGTGCCAACTCTTTCGACGGTTCCAGCAGCTCCCATTACGTCAACGACATCGCCAACACGATATTGATTTTCGGCGATGATGAAAATACCAGACAAGAAGTCCTTAACGAGCGATTGAGCGCCAAATCCTAATGCCACACCGATTATACCAGCACTAGCGAATAATGGCGATAAATCAAATAGAAATAGCTTATTGGCGACAATTGCGGCGACATAGAAAATTATTATGATTCGCCAGAAACTGCGGGTTAATTGGATGAGAGTTTTTTCGCGCTTTTCTATGTCTTTACGGTGCCAAGAGCGATGTTTGGCGGTGGAGCGTATAGAATAATGGATAGTCCAAGATAATAAATATTTCCCCAGAAAATAAACAAAAACAGAGCCGATAATAATGCTGACAGTGTCGATAATGCGCTCACTAATTAACCAGCCAAGGTTGTTGCCATGCAGCCATTGACCCAATGTAGAAGAATCTAAAAACTGTTTTATAAGCTTATCCATTATTGATTTAGTATAATAGAAAATATGAGTTTTGTCGATCCGAATCAATTTATTATCACCAGAAAACGTAAGAAGTATAAATTCGCTTTATTTCACAATTCACCTCTATGTTTTGAATTTGACGAGTGGATAAAGCGGGAAGTCGATTGTTTGGAAATCGGTGCTGGAACTGGACTATTCAGCGTAGAGCTTGCGCTGCGCCATCCTGAAAAGACATTTTTGGCAATTGACGTGAAAGGCGATCGATTGCAGAAGGGCGCGAAAATTGCTGAAGAAAAGGGACTGGAGAATGTGTTTTTTGTTCGGGCGCGGGCTGATCAAATAGACCAATTAGTGGAGCAGAATTCTTTGGAGCAAATTTGGGTAACATTTCCTGATCCGTTTCCGAGGAAGCATAGCGCTGGACGTCGCTTGACTCATCCTAATTTTTTGAAGAAGTATTCTTCATTGCTAAAATCGGACGGATCTTTATTAATTAAACACGACGACCACAATTTTTTCTGCTGGAGCTTGGAGCAATTGGTGGCAGAGAAATGGCAAATTAAAGAGTTGAGTTTTGATCTTCATGAATCCGCGCTAAGTGACGAATATAAAATAATGACGACTTACGAGCAAAGGTGGATTGGCGAAGGAAAAACTATTAATTTTGTAAGAGCTACTCACTAATAAATGAAAGGAATATTATGCAATTTAATGATTATTCAACAAAGGCAATTTCTACTTTAATAGATAAAGATTCCCATAAATATGGCGACGTTGACGCGAGATTGATGGCGCAGATATTGGGATTAAGTGGCGAATCTGGTGAAGTCATGGAGAAGTTTAAGAAAATTTTACGTGATAAAAATGGCGAGATCTCAGAGAATGACCGCGACGCAATAATAAAAGAGCTCGGTGACGTGCTTTGGTATGTCAATTCTATAGCGCATTTGCTTGGTTGTAATTTAGAAGAAGTGGCTCGTAGAAATAATGATAAACTGCTCAGTCGCCAGAGTCGGGGGAAGATTCACGGCAGCGGCGATGATCGCTAATTTTTAGCTAATTGCTCGCGAATCCATCCGTCGATTGTACCAGCGCCCATACACAGGACGAGCTTTCCAGAGTTCCTTGCTGCGGTTACTTCTTGCCATAAACTGTCATCTAATTCGGCAAAATGAACTTTTTCTTTGTCAATATTTTTGGCAAGTTGTTGTGGCGTTAAAGTTGGCAAATCTGGATTTTCCCTAGTTAAGTAAGTCGGCAGCCAGTAAATTTCGTTAGCATCACAGAAAATATCATTAGTGTATTGACCAATTATTTCGTGCTGGCGAACATTTTGGTGTGGCTGATAAACTAGGACTACATCGTTTGACAACTCCCTAGCCATCTGTAGTGTCGCTTGAATTTCAACTGGGTGATGTCCGTAGTCAGAATATAGATTTTCGGCGAGCTTTTCAAAACGTCGTCCTGAGCCGGGGAAGGAGTTTATCGCTTGGTATGTTTCTGACTCCTCCGCGTCTATCCCGATATTCTTCAAAGCTTCGATCACCAAAGTAGCGTTTTTTCTGTTGTGTTCGCCAGGCAGAGTAATGTTTTTGTTGGAATCATGCAAGATTGTTAGATTTTTTTCATTAAATATGGCGGAATTTTCTTGCCACGCGATAACTTTTTTAGATTTTTCACCGAATTCACGGAAGGCGTCTAAGTAAGATTCTTTTGTTGGATATGTGTCTGGATGATCGTAGTCAACAGATGTGATGAGGCTAATTTCTGGGGAAAAATGCAAAAAGTTGCGGTCAAATTCGTCGCATTCATATACGAAAAATTGGCTATTTTTATCAAACGTTCCACTTGGTCCGAAGCTTAAAGTCGAACCCACAGAATAACTAACAGGAATTTGCAATTGCTCCATTGTCCAGACTAGCAGGCTCGTTGTTGTGGTTTTTCCGTGGGTTCCAGCGACCGCGATGAGCTTCAGATTTTTATCGGTGATTATTTGCGCCAATAACTCGTCGCGCTTGCTGGTTTTTATGCCTAATTTTCGCGCTAAGACTAATTCTGGGTGATTTTCTGGCAAAGCAGCGGTGTAAATAAACCAATCAAATGGTGATTTATCGTGCTCTGATTGCAAGAACGCGCCAGATTGGTCAAAAGAAATAGGAATTCCGGCTGATTCTAATTCGTTTGTGATTAGACTTGGTGATCTGTCGGAGCCGCAAACGTCATACCCAGCCTCTAAAGCAATTCTACTCAGCGGTCCGATACCAACGCCGCCAATTCCTGAAAAATAAATTCGCATACAAATATTATACCACCGTAGTGGTAGTAATATTCACGTCATTGGGATAATTTGCTATACTAAAATCATAGAGAAGGTGGTGGGATGGCTATAGACAAGAAGAAAACCAAGTTCAGAATTAAGCGACTCAGTCAGATTAAGACTTGGCAGTTGGTTATTTTATTGATTATGTCTGGTTTTATTTCGGCAACTTTTTTGAGGCTGAATAATGTTGGTATGGTCGAGCGACGAGAATCTGTGGAGCATGCAGACAAGGCTGGAGATATAGTCAATCTTCAGCAGCGACTATACGATTTGCAGCGTTATGTATCTACACATATGAACTCTGATCCGGGGAAGATTGCGCTGGATCATACGTATAAACAAATGTATGACCGGAAGCTGAAAGAGTTTGAAGAAGAGATAAAAAATCAGTCTAACAATGATACTGTGTCGAAAGTTAGGGCTGTCTGTGATGCTAGGGCGCAGCAAGGCGGTTACGGCCGATTTACGACACAGGCGGATCCGAGGTATATCAATTGTATTAACGAGGAGTGGGCGAAATATCCTGCCGCGAAAGCTACTAACTTGCAGTTTGAAGCGCCTTCAACTGAGCCGTATTATCACACTTTCGTCTCGCCGATATGGTCAGCTGATTACGCGGGGTGGTCTTTGCTAGTGACGATATTTATTGCCATGATTATCGTAATGAGGTTGGTTGTTCTGGGGATGTTAAAGTTGATGCTTAGGCGACGAAATAAGCTTTTTTAGCTTGACAGGGGTGATATAGAGATAGTAATCTATATAGGTATATCATTAATAGGAGGTATATAACCAAATGGCTTATAAACATACCAACTCAAAGGGCATCACATATTACTTGCACAAGACTGACGTAACTTTGCGCGGCGGCAAGACTCAAACTATTTACTTCTTCGCTAAGGTTGAGAAGAATGAAAAGGGTACACCATGTGATCTACCAGAAGATCGTATTGTGAAAGAAAACCCACGCAACGGCTTTTTGACAATTTCTAAGAAAAAATAGTCCTTTGCTTGCACCATAAGCGCGTTTGGTGATATAGTATAACCAAACAAACAGGTGCCACAACTCCTCTGTAAAAAGCAGGGGAGTTTTTTGTAGGGGTTGATTATTTTTAATTATTATGGTATAATACAACTATGGAAAAGATTCCGACGTTGCCGGTATATGACACTACGCCCGAAGGTGAGGCTGATCGACGTGTTGATCAAGGCTGCGGCGCGTATTATGATTACGGATATGGTGTTGATGGCGATCAACCTGAGCGTAGTGGTGGTTTATCGAGTAGCGGAAAGCGGCCTAATAGGAGAGATTTGTGGCGCAGAAGTCGATATAGGCCTTATGGAGAGCCGTCTGAATCTGATTTGATGTATCCTGAGCCGAAAAAAGAGCCGCTAAGTGACGAGCAGAGGGAGATAAATAGGCGAGGATTAGCTTTGGCGCGTAAGGCTCTGGAGCGTGCGAGGAAGAATCGGGAGAATGGAAATTCTTCAGCCGAAAGCTCAAGCCGTCAAACGCCGGAAGATATGATTAAGTCTGCTGAGGCTTCTTGGGGTGAGCGTCAGGGAGAATTGTTTTAGCGTGTGTAAGTAATCTAAAAAGAAAAAGCCCCCTTCTGAATGAAGAGGGATTTTTCTTGGTGGCGGGGGTAGGATTTGAACCTACGACCTTTTGGTTATGAGCCAAACGAGCTACCAGGCTGCTCTACCCCGCGATACATAATTATGATATCAGCTTAGCACAATAATTGCAATACCTTAGTGTTTATGACTATTGCCGCCAAATAGAAAGTTCATCCATTGCTGGAAGTTGCTATCTGTTCGCTTCGCGCTCGACGCAAGTTTTTGGGCAGGTGTGGCGCTTTCGAAAGATTGGGTGATGAGCTGTTTTTCGCCAGGTAGACCTTTTCCTGTGCGCTGTCTAATGGTCAATTCTTGATATTCCTCGCTTTGATAATATTTCGATTCGTATTCCAGCAAGGCGACTTGTAATTTTTCTATTTCCACTTGCTGGCGTTTGTTGTCAATAGAGCGTTGCAATTCGTAATTTTTTTGCATTGATTCAATGGAACCCCAGGCCCAACTCATAGCAATTAAAATCGCAGCAGCAATAACGACATTATTTAAGGTCAAATAGTCGTGCTGTATTCTGTAAATTAATCGTTTGAGTTTTAATTTGTTCATTTTTGCAAATTTAATATCTACCACATAATATTGTAGCAGGAATAGTAAAAATATTCATCTTATGCTTAAAATAGACATGTTATAATATGGGTTATGAATGGAGGTGACGAAGCAATGAAAAACGATAATCAAACAGACAATCTTGCGGCAACACAGGAAAGTAGTCAATCGTGGAGTGTAAGTAATAATCAAAATGGCGGCTTGAAATCGATTAGTCAGCCTATGGAAGACGGTATGTGGGGTACTTTTGCTACAAAGCACTCTTATTTGGGGAGAGTTAAGCTTAAGTCGCGTAGTGTATGGGCTGTTCTGTCTATGGTATGCTCCATGATTCCTGTAATTATCTGGACTTATTGCTTTATAGCATCTGGCGGTGACACCCAAGAGAATGGTCGAGGTGCAGTTTGGGGGCTTATCTTTTTTTATTATTTTACAGTGGGCTTTCCTCTGTCGGGATTGTCTATAGTTTTTGGCGCGGCGGGGTTGAATACGAGGTTAGATCGGCTAGCGCGCATAAGCTTATCTATCAAGATGTTGACTATATCTGCTGTAACTATATTAATATTATGGCTTATACTTAAGCCTCGTGTATAAAATCAGGCCGATAAATATATCGGGTACTATAATTTATGATTGCAAATTTGCTATTAAAAAATAGCGAAAACGCCAAGTTATATAGTTTGTGGTGGGGGCGGCTGGGATCGAACCAGCGACCAATCGGTTATGAGCCGACTGCTCTAACCCCTGAGCTACGCCCCCGTGAGACTTATTATAGCGCATCAGAGGTAATTATAGAAGTTTTCCGGCGGCAATTCGCACGGCTTCTGACCAAGAAGTAAAACAATGCGGAGTGGACGCTAGTTCTTCGCTGGTAATTTTATGTCGAATGGCCAGGGCTAGCTCGGCCGCCATATCGCTAGCGTGTGGTCCGACAATCGTTCCGCCTACGACAACTCGCTTCTTGTCAACGATCAATTTCACAAAACCTATTCGCTGGTCGGTAATATTGCTGCGTACGGTAGTCGTGAGCGGAACAATTGCTATTTTTGCGCTTATTCCTTTCACCTTACAATCGTATTCATTCATTCCAATTTGAGCTATTTCTGGCTGAGTAAATGTAACTTGTAGGCGTGGGGAATCATTGAATTTAATCTTATTATTATGTAACAAATTATGAGCCGCAATACGACTCTGCGCTAAAGCTGTGTGAGTTTGGATATTAGCGTCAGTTGCATTTCCTGCGGCAAAAATATGTCGAGCGGAAGTTTGCAGGGAAGAATTAACCAAGATGCCATTTTCGGTATATTTCACGCCGGCGTTTTCTAAGCCTAAATCTGTTGCAGGCAATTGTTGGTCGGTAATTAGAATCTCATCAACGCGTACAGATTTTTCTATTCGCCCCTGCAGAAAGGCGACACGCTTTTGTATAGACGATTTTTGTATAGCGATAATCTTAGTGCGAGCTAAGATTGAAATATTGCGATTTTTTGCGTCATTCGTAACCAAAGTACTGACTTCTGGGTCAAATGTTGATAATATTCTGGACGATTTCTCTGCTACGTAAACTTTTGTTCCCAGGGTGGAGAAGATGTGCGCCAATTCTAGTGCTGTAGCTCCCGCGCCAACAATGAACATGGTTTTTGGTGGGCGCTTCAAGCTAAAAATAGTTTTTGGAGTGTGATAAGAAACGGCGCTTAACCCAGGTATTTCTGGAATTTGCCAATCAGATCCAGTTGCAATGAGAAATTTGCGAGCGGACAAATGTCTACGATTGACGGCTATTTCATTCGGACTCAAGAAATGCGCATTGCCAGCAAAAACACTAATGCCTTGCTTCTCGTAATAATAGCGATTGCCGCCAGCTCCAGTTCTCTTTACAACTTTGTCTTTCCAGGAGAGTAGAGAAGGGTAATTATATCCAACGGAGTTGGTTCGCAGCCCAAATTTAGCAGCATCTTTGGCTGTTTGATAAACGTTAAGAGCATGAGTTAAAAATCCAGTTGGCACATCTCCCCAGTTTGGTGATTCCCCGCCGAATGTTGATTTTTCTACAACAGCAACTTTTTTTCCGGCACTTGCTAATATACTGGCTGCGGGTGAACCGCCAGCGCCACTACCAATTACGATATAGTCATAGTCAAAAGTTGGTTTTTGCGACATCAAATCTCCTAAATTATGGTTTTATAATTTTTATATAAATAAGCCGCGTCAGGATGCAGAGTTTTCATAATGCGTTGTGCTTGGCGGCGGATATCGGCAGAGGTTATTTCTGGGTGAGTTTCGCACCAATTCATAACGCCCAAAGTGACGGTTTTTGCGATATCTTGAGCTTGACCTTCTGGTGTGCGAACGCTTAGGCAGGTGGCAATTATGGAATTGTGGAGCTTGTCTGGGCTAAACTCCTCTGGCGGTCGTTTTCCTTGTTTGATGACGTCAATTTGACCCGGCTTTACCATAAATTGCCTCCGTAGCTAATGACGCCAATAACGCGGTCGACGAATAGGAATGCCGCCAAAATTAGTAAGCTACCACCGCTGGCGAATTGCAAAAATCTCTTATGATCTTCTCTCCAACGTTGTAAATTAGAGATGCTGCGTCCGCTGCCGATCAGGATGATAACGACAAACAATGGTAGTGCAGATACAATGACGTAGATTGTTATACTGATGATTTGCAAGAAGGGGTTTGGTAGGGTGATAATAGCCAGACTGGCGGCGATAATTGGTGCGATGATGAATATGATTTCTGCGATAACGCTAATTATTCCCAGAGCAAAGCTTTCTATGGAATTTTTGGTTTTTTTGGTGCGCTTGTTTAAATATTCTGCAAAATTGCGTGGAAGCCATAATGAAGTTCCTGGTTGTCGTCGAAAGTAAAATGCCCAAATTGCGATTCCTAAGCCAAACATCATCCCCGAAGAGACGGCGGCAACGAGTTGCTCTGCGCTGGTGGCGTGGTGGATGAATAGTGATAGGAAATAGGAAATTGAGCTGATAAGTAACAAGGTAATCGTTGCGACACCAAATACAAAACTATTGCTCATACGAAAAATTTTTCTCTGGGCGGTTTTTTTGCCAATTGAATGTCCGCTAAGTAACGTTAAAACACTGACGCTAAGCTGAAAACTAGCGTGAATAATCGCTGCAAAAATTATGGTGGCCAGTGATGAGATTGTTACGGGGGTCATTTTTGTGTATAAATCCTTCTCTACCAGTGTACCACAAGCGGAATGAAAAGGTAAATAATGACCGAAAAAGGTATTGCTTTTTTGTCAAATTTATGATAGTATAAAGACAGTTAAATAATTAACACAAAAAAGGAAAAAATATGGAAATCAACACCAGTGAATTAGCTGAATTTTTAGAAGTAACCCGAAAAAGGGATCTAGCAACGTGGGAGCGTCAGCGTAATTCATGGGAATTGGATAGCTTTGTGTCACGACGATTGGCGGCTTTGGACGGCGTTCAATCTGAAGAGCTTGAGCTAATTTAATTCAGTACCTATAAAAAATTCCCCGTCGTATTGACGAGGAAAGATAATTTCTGGTAGCACCGGGTGGACCCGAACCACCGACCTCAGGCTTATGAGTCCTGCGCTCTAACCAGCTGAGCTACGGTGCCACACTGCATTGATTGTAACAGATAGTATAAAATTTGCCAAATACGTTTTAGGTAAATTGTGAGATAATGGATATGTGAGATATATTATCGCAGTCAGTGGTGGGATTGATTCGGTAGTTTTGCTGGATTTGATGTCGCGAACGAAAAAAGATTTAGTGGTTGCTCATTTTGACCACGGAATTCGTGAGGATTCGGCGAGCGATGCTAGATTTGTCGAGGCTTTAGCTGATAGATATAAAATACAATTTGTTTGTCGGCGCGAAAAGTTGGGGGCTGATGCCAGTGAAGAATTGGCGCGCCAAAGACGGTACGAATTTTTGCGTGGCGTGGCGACGGATTTTGATGGCGTGATAGTGACGGCGCATCATCGAGATGACATTATTGAAACTGTAGCGATGAATCTTAAGCGCGGTTCCAGGTGGCGAGGCTTGGCGGGGATGAGTGATAGTCAAATAGTTAGGCCGATGAATAGTTGGACGAAGCAGAGAATTTATGAATATGCGATTCGCCAGAAATTGGAATGGTGTGAAGATGAGACAAATCAAAGCGACTTGTATCAGAGAAATAAATTTAGGCGTAAGATAAATCGCGAGCTTGATGAATATCAGAAACTTGGAGTGTATGAGGCGTGGCGAAAACAGAGAGAATTAAGAGGGGAAATTGAGCAGGAGATAGAGAAGTTTGATGGAGAAGTCCTGAGTCGGTATTTTTTGACGATGATAGATGATAATGTCGCACAAGAATTGCTATATTATTACGTTTTACGACATTATGATGTGTCGTTACTGGGTTCTCAATTGGAGCGTATGCTAATTGCTATAAAAACTGGAAGAGTTGGCTCTTGCTGGCAAGTTGGCGGCGGCATTGTGATGAAATTGACGCTAAGAAGTGTTATAATAAAGAGAGTTTGATTAGTATAGGCGAAAGGATTAGTTGAGAATGGCTGTTAAGATGCCTCAAAGAAATGGAAAGAATAGAATAAGTCAAATTTTACGATTTGGATTGTTTTGGGCAATTATAATTTTTGTAGCGTTAATTTTTTACGCAACACTCTTCCCTGCGTCAAATCTTAAAGATGTTGCATTATCTGATGTAGTGCGTCGAGCAAATGACGGTAAAATTGCTCAATTGGAGATTCAAGGAAACGATATTAAGATTACTCCGAAAGATCAATCAAAACCTACCGAGCATTCAGTCAAGGAATCTAGTAGCATTTATGAACAGGGCTTGAACAAGGATGCTAAGGTTGAGGTGAAGGTTATTCCACCATCCACAACCGGCGAAACCATGTGGAATCTGGCGGTTATGGTTGTACCTGTGTTGATTATCGTGGTGTTCTTCATGTTTATGATGCGTCAAGCTCAGGGTCAGAATAATCAAGCTATGGGATTTGGCAAGAGTAAGGCTCGCCTGTATGGACAAGATAAAGAAAAGGTTTTATTTACTGATATTGCGGGAAATGATAACGCCAAGCAAGATTTACAGGAGGTTGTTGATTTTCTCAAGCATCCGAAGAAATATAAAGATTTGGGTGCAAAGATTCCAAAAGGTGTGTTGTTAGTCGGTAATCCTGGTACGGGTAAGACGATGCTAGCTCGAGCTGTTGCTGGCGAGGCTGGTGTGCCGTTCTTCTCAATTTCTGGTTCTGAATTCGTGGAGATGTTTGTCGGTGTTGGTGCTAGCCGAGTGCGAGACCTATTTTCTAAGGCTAAGAAAAATGCCCCGTGTATTATCTTTATCGATGAGATTGATGCTGTAGGTCGTAAGCGTGGCTCTGGTATGGGTGGCGGTCATGACGAGCGTGAGCAAACTCTGAATCAGATTTTGGTGGAAATGGATGGCTTTGATGGCGAAACGAATGTTATTGTTTTGGCGGCAACCAACCGCGCGGACGTTTTGGACCCAGCTTTGCTTCGACCTGGACGATTTGACCGACGTGTGAATATTACATTGCCAGAACGTAAAGATCGTGAGGCAATTCTAAAAGTTCACTTTAAGAAAAAGCCAACTGACGAAACTGTTGATTTTGATAAATTGGCGGCAAAAACCGCTGGCTCATCTGGTGCGGACTTGGCAAATATGGCTAATGAAGCCGCGATCATCGCTGCTCGTCGCAACAAGAAGAAGATCTCAAATGACGAATTAACTGAGGCGTTTGAGCGTGTGGCAATTGGTCCAGAGCGCAAGACTAAGATAATGAACGATCACGAGAAAGAATTGACTGCTTATCACGAAGCTGGCCACGCAATTGTTGGTCACGTCTTGCCTGATTCCGACCCGGTTCACAAGGTTACGATTATTCCGCGCGGCGGTACTGGCGGAGTAACATGGTTCTTGCCGCCAGAAGATAAGAGCTACACAAACGTTTACGAGTTTAAAGATATTCTGGCTCGAGCAATGGGCGGACGAATCGCTGAACAATTGATTTACGGCGATGACGGAATCACTACTGGCGCTGGTTCGGATTTGCGAAAAGCGACTGAGATTGCCCGTGATATGGTGATTGAGCAAGGAATGGGCAAGGGCTTGCGCGATCAAGTATTCCATGAAGATAACGGCGGCTTGATGTTCGATAAAATGACCAGAGAGCGTCCGTATTCTGATGAAACTGCGAAGATGATTGATGAGGAAGTTGCGCAATTGATTACCGAAGCTAAACATCGTGCAATGTTGGTATTGAAAGAGAATCGTTCGTTCCTTGATAAGTTGGCTGAGGCTCTACTGAAGGAAGAAACTCTGGAAGAACCTGAGGTTGACGAGATTCTTAAAGGCACTAAGTTACCAAAAGAAGCTAAACTGCATTCGTAAAATACTATGGGGCGCGTTCGTAGTACGGTCACGAAAATAAATCAGCGGCTTAATGTGAAATTGGCTGCTACGATTCTGGCAGGCTCGACGTTGTTGTCGAGCTTGCTGGGGTTTTTCCGTGATCGTCTACTTAACTCTGCCTATATGCCAAGCGAAAACGGAGCGCTGGCGGGATACCCGGTTGGGCTGGATGCCTATACGGCAGCTTTTATGGTGCCAGATTTTATGTTTGCAGTGCTGGTTTCTGGTGCGCTTAGTGTGACGTTCATTCCAGTTTTTAATGAGCGCTGGGTCAAGGGCAATAAGCAGTCGGCTTGGCAAATTAGCTCAAGTATGATTAATTTTATGGCGCTAATCACCATGGCGGCGTCGGTGTTGATTATTATCTTTGCTGATCCATTGATGAAGTATTTAATCGCGCCTGGTCTGAGTGAGTCTGGTCATGCTTTGGCGGTTAGTATGATGCAGGTGATCGCGGTTAATCCGTTTATTTTTGCGGTTGCGGCGGTGATTGCTAGTATTCAGCAAGCGGTCGGGCGATTTATGTTCTGTGCGCTGGCGCCAATGCTGTATAATGTCGGTATTATTATCGGTACGGTGTGGTTTACCGGCGGCGTCAATTTATTCGGCTGGCAGATTTTTGACGGTGGAATTATGGGCGTGGCATTGGGTGTGGTTTTGGGTTCATTTTTACAATTGATCGTCAGTGCGGTTGGCTTGGCTGGGCTTGGTTTTGATTACAATTTCAAAATTTATTGGCGAAATAAGGGATTTAGAAAAGTTTTATCTTTACTGCCGGCGCGTTCTGTTGATCAAGGAATGGACTATGTGGTTAGCTTGGTTGAGGTCAATTTGGCTTCGCGCCTGGTCGATGGAACGGTTAGGGCGTACCAGCAGGCCTTAACTCTTCATATGATGCCGATCAATCTTATTGGCGTGGCGATTTCAAATGCCGCCTTTCCTCAATTAACTGAGCATTTGGGTGAAGGTCGAAATGACCTATTTCAAAAAGACCTGCGTTCCCTGCTGAGAATTATTTTTTGGATGGCACTTCCGGTGTCGGTGGTGATTTTCTTTACCAGGGGATACGTCGTGCATTTTATTCGCAATGGTGGCAATCAACTGATTGCGGGAATTTTGGGCTGTTTGGTCGTGGCGATTTTATTTCGAACTATTTACCACATGGCCGCGCGAGCATTTTACGCCCGCCAAGACACAAAAACTCCGCTATACATTTCAATTTTCTCGATTACTTTGAATATCATTTTAGCAATTGTTCTATCAATGGTCTTGAAAATGGGCGCTTATGGATTGGCTTGGGCTCAATCAACCGTGGCGGTTTTGGAGGTGGTTGTGCTTTTGGCGGTTATGAATCGTCAAATGCCAAAATTATTCGACATGACGTTTGTGCGAGCGATTTTTAAGATGATAATTGCGGGTACTATTACGGGCGTGGTTTGTTACATCGCCGTGCTAATTATGCCGTTTCGTTATCATGACGACAGCTTCTTTAGCGCTTTTCCGAAATTCGTTATCATTTCATTGGTCAGTTTTGGCACGTATGCCGCGGCTTCGAAGTGGCTAAAATTGCCAGAAATTGACCCGATTCTTGCACGATTAAAAAAAGTGTTATTTGGGCGATTGGAGTTTAAGGGCTAATGGAAAATATTCGGAATTTTTGTATTATTGCTCACATTGATCATGGCAAGTCTACGCTGGCTGATCGAATGATGGAGATGACTGGGACGGTGGAGAAGCGCGAGATGAAGTCGCAGTTGCTGGATTCGATGGATTTGGAGCGGGAAAAAGGCATCACTATTAAGTTGGCGCCGGTGCGAATGCGATATAAAAATGTCGATCTGAATTTGATTGACACTCCGGGGCATGTCGATTTTAGCTATGAAGTTTCGCGTAGTTTGCAGGCTTGTGAGGGTGCGATATTGGTAGTTGATGCTAGCCAGGGAATTCAGGCGCAAACACTATCGAACGTTTACTTGGCGATGGAGCAGGATTTGACGATTATTCCGGTCCTGAATAAGGTTGATTTGCCGGCCGCCGATATACCGCGCGTATCCAGGCAAGTTATTAATTTGTTGGGCTGCGATGAGAACGAGATTATTCATATTTCTGCTAAAACTGGTCAAAATGTAGATAAGGTTTTGGATGCGGTTGTTGATAAAATTCCGGCGCCAACTGGCGAGGTTAATGATCCGACTAGGGCACTGATTTTTGATAGCTATTATGACGATTATCGCGGCGTGATTTTATACGTGCGGGTGGTTGATGGGCGAATTAAAAAGGGCGGGTCTATCCGAATGATGGCGACTGGCGCAAATGGACTAGCTCTGGAAGTTGGTCATCTTAACCCAGCCATGCAGCCCGACCCTTCGCTTGAAACTGGCGAAATTGGCTATATTGTGACAAACCTGAAGACGACACGCGAGGCGCGGGTTGGCGATACGGTAACACTGGGGAGATATTTTAATTAAGATTAAAAAGGGAAACCACGAATCTACAAACAATAAGCTTAACTGAATTTTTTTGGCGTTGGTTCGTAGTATTGACGCGT
>CAUUAX010000005.1:0-43618 GCA_963543285.1 uncultured Candidatus Saccharibacteria bacterium | reverse complement strand
TGCTGGAATTCATAAATTGTGCCATTGCTGGAACGGTGATTTCTCCGTGTCGTTTATTGTCCGTCAGACCGTGACTGGGGACGCGGGGAATATAGACGTTATAGCCGGCATTGAAAAAGGTGTCGCCTAGGTCTGCAAATTGCTGTGGGCATGCGCTTACGCCATGAATCATCATAACGGCTTTGGCGGTTTTTTTGCCGTGGGTTTTAATAATCGATCGGCATTCTGGTCTAACGTCGGTATTTGAAGAGTCTTCGCTAACAGTGCGATTTGCAGCGGCGATGGCGTCGTTGTAGCTCAATTTTTCAGAGCTTGAAGATTGCAATTGCTTGGATGTTGCTGGCCAAAAGAAAGCTGCGGCGACTAATAGGGCGGTTATAATGACAATTGAGCAGACTACCCAAATAGTAATTTTTATGATGCGATTTTTCCGTGAAGTGTCCATGGGTATATTATATTGGTTGCGAGTGGAGTTGTGAAGTTTTGTGGTTATATCACAGAGAGACAGGATATGTGTTATTGTCTGTTAATTAATTATTTACGCCTTATATTGTATTTGCTACAATAGCATTGCTAAACTTCTACAAAGAAGCATATATGGATAGTGCTTCGAAACATTGATGCGACCATATGCGCAGATAAGTTTCGAAACTTATTTGTAGAAGTTTAGCGACTAGCATGTGGTCGCTTTTTGGTGGCCGAATATTTATAACAGTCAGGAGAAAAAATATGAATAGTAAATCTGTAAAAAATAGAGATATAGAGATAGCAGCTAAAAGCATTCTAGCAGCATTAGGAGAAGACATTAATCGTGAAGGCTTAATAGAAACACCGAATCGCTACGCAAAATTCTTCCGAGAATTCTTTGACACTGAAGAGTTTCGAGTAACTACGTTTAAGAATGAGGGTTCTGGTATGGTTATTCAAACAGGCATTCCTTTTTATAGTTTATGCGAACATCATATGGTGCCATTTTTTGGAGAAGCTGCAATAGCATATATTCCAGATGAAAAGATTGTTGGGCTATCAAAGCTTGCGAGAATTTTAGAACATTTTAGCAAACGCTTACAAAACCAAGAGCGAATTACTAAGCAAGTTGCTGATTTTATTGACGAAAACTTAAATCCTAAAGGCGTTGCAGTCTCGCTTCAAGCTAGACATATGTGCATGGAAATGCGAGGCGTGAAAAAGCTTGGAGCTACAACCACAACAACAAATGTCAAAGGCGCATTCCTTAACAATGCTCAGACGCGCAATGAATTTCTGTCATTCATTAACAAGTAATTTGGCATTGCTATGAATCGTCTTGAAAGTACCCTTAACCATAACGACATTTACTTATTCGGTCCAATGGGGTCGGGTAAGACAACACTCGTCGATAACCTGAAAGATAGTTTTCCCGAATCAGTAAATTACGTCTCAATTGGTGCAATTGTTCGCGAGAAATTAGCACAAGAAGACGCGGAAGCTACGCGTATTATCGAGTCTGGCAAAAAGATACCCCTATCCTATGTGGCCGCTATTATTAATCCGTATATATCAACAGAAAGATCATACATTCTTGATGGAGTGCCCCGGCACATCGATGAAGCAGAGTGGATAAAAATACATATCGATCAACGAGAAATGGGCGCTCTTGCTGTTATCTTGTCCGCAAATACAAATGTACTTTTACAACGCATTTACGATCGTGCAAGAAATGGAGACAGAAAAGAGACTTCAGAAAGAATTCGCAACCGTTTATCAGTATACCAGGACAATATTAATAAGATTATTGACATTATAGAGCCATCACTTGATGAAATTATTGAAATAGACGCAACTGCTAGCTCCGAAGCGGTTTATGCAAAAGCGAAACATGAATTGGAGACTCTATCATGAAGATGATAAAAACAGATTACAAAGACATCCATGAGCATGTGGGAAAACTATATAAAAGTATAAAAGAATCTAATGTCTCAGATATTATTATCATTGCAGTAGCTCGCGGCGGGTGGCTTGTATCTCGAATTCTGGCGGCATATTGCGAAAAAGACGGAATGTCTTGTGACAGTTATAGTATAGCCGCATCATACGCTAAGCATCGTACGCCGCACGAGCATGTTGTCTTACGCCAAAAGCTCGATGACGATAGCATAGTGCGCATTAATCAAGGCCTACAGAAAGGCGCAAAAATTGTCATAGTTGACAGCGTCTGCCAGACAGGCAGGGAGCTATCAGCAATTCGCGACTACATGAGCGATATTTTTCACAACGCACAAGTGCTAACTGCTGCCGTCCATGTCGTCAAATTTAAGTCGTGTCCATCTGCGCCATGGCGAACAGTATTTCTACAACCAGATTATCATGGTGTATTATTTGAATATGACGAGATGCCCTACATTGATTACCCATGGGAATATACATCATTAAAAGATTTTCAAAAGGAGGATAAAGCATGCTAATACTTGCCACCGAATCGCCGACTAAGCGCATGATCATGGACAGAAGCGGGCTAGCTTACAAGGCTATTAGCGCTAATATTGATGAGCGAGCTATAGAGAAGTCTCACCCAGAACTAAACGCAAGAGAGACTGCTATTCTGCTGGCGCGTTCAAAGGCAGAAGCTCTTGCCAAGTTGTATCCCGACGACTGTATTGTTGCTGCTGATACGTTCGGTGTTTTACCTGACGGTTCGCGCTTGCATAAAGCGAAAACCGCTACCGAAAAGATGAAAATGTGTTTGAGCCAATCAGGTAAAACTACAACTATCTACACTGGCGTCTGCGTGATAAATCGAGGAAAAACGTTTACTGACAGTACGGAAACAAAGATAATATATATGAATTTTAACGCGGCGATGTTAGATAACGCTCATAATTACAATCCGAACCGTCGTAATGCTGCGCTTGGTTTTCATGTTGATTCGGCGGGATTTGCGTTGATTGAGAAAATTGAAGGTTCATATATGGGCGCATTGGGACTGCCATTAGACAAGATGTATAATCTGCTAAAAAAGGCAGGCTATGACAATAGCAGAAATTAAAAACAAACTAACTAGTCTAGGTATCAGTAGTACTGAGCCAATTATTGTCGGCAGCAGCATATTGGATATGCTTGGCATCCGTCCAAGCAACGACGTCGATGTACTTATAAGCAAAGAAACTTTTTACAAAATTGCTGGCCATGGTCATGAAATATTACAACGGCCAGATGGTTCGGAGAAAATAGAGGTTGACGATATTGAGTTGATGTATGATTGGTATGGCAAGAAAGTATCGGATGCGGCTATAAAAACAACAGTAATCGACGGGATAAAATTTATGTCAATTGAGGAGGTTCGCAGATGGAAAGCGCTACTTGATAGGAGTAAGGACCAAGCGGACATTCTGTTAATTGACAAGTATCTAGAGAGTTGCGGTAAAACATAGTAATTTCCCGTCCGCCCATGCTAAAATAAAGATCATAATTGACATCCGCACGATATTATAAACAAGGGGATGCTTATAATCTGAAAGAGGTGACTTTTATTAAACCCATCATCTGTAAAGACGTCTTCGGTAATCAATACATCGTTCCTGTTGACGAATTAAATATTCGCGTCGGCGTATATGCAGTTATCATTGAAGATAATAAGATTCTTTTAACTCGGCAATGGGACGGTTATAGTCTAATTGGTGGCGGCGTCGAGAAGGGCGAAACAATCGAGGAATCAATTGTCCGTGAAGTTAAGGAGGAAACTGGACTAACCATCACGCCAGATAAAATCATTCACCAAGCAACCACTTTCTTCAAGCGCAACGCTGAGTCGCAAGCCAATCAGTCAATCCAACTGTATTTTACCCACAGTCAGCTGCACGGGCAAATCAATAACGACAACATAACCGACAGTGAGAAGACTTATACTAACGGCACGCCAGAATGGGTTGATCTGGATAAGATTGACGACATAAACTTTCGCCACAGCGTGGATCTAAAAACAATCTTACAGGCGTATATTTCGCAATCTCGCACCCGCTAATAGTCGAATAATGTTATAAGTTTATCGGCGACATGCCAAACGGCGCTCGACCACGATATGCATTTTGGGCATTTCGAGTTGATAATCGAGAACTAGACAAGGAGACGATAAAATTAATTATGAAAGAGAGTAAACGATGAAAATTAGCCAAAAAATAGAGAACTGCATTAAAGAGAAATATGGCGACAAGCGTTTTTATCAACTAGGCAGTTACGACGGTCAGGAATGCTATTTGGTGTCGCTCGCTAAAGAGGACGATTGGATAGATGATAACTATTATTTATTGTTTGACTCGCTCGGTAATCTGGTGAGAGAGATTTATGCCGGTGGTCAGTTTATCGATGAAGAAACTGAAGAAACTAAGCTAGCGGCAAAAATTGAAGAGTATTTTTCTAAATAATTTTATTTTTAAGTCGAATATGATAAAACAGAGCCAGTATATGCGACAGGCGAGTTTGTCGCATTTTCTTTTGGGGCAAATTTCTCTTGGAGTATATCGGGAGAATAATATATCCAATGAAACCATCCAAACCCGTTATTCTCATTGGTGGATAATTATATTCAAGGAGTCTACTATGGCGAGGGTAATTATGCTATAGCCCAGATATATCCAGAAATTAGAGTATGGGAAAATATGTCGGACAGATCAAGTCTCGGATAAATGCTTTAAATAATCAATAACATCTATATAATAAGGATCTGCATCCTCTGGGATATTAGTATCTAATAATTCTGATAGCGTCATCCAGCGGTATTTTTTATGCTCCCAGCTCAATTTAATAGGAATGTCAGCCTCAGTCTTATCTATAATTATCTCAAAAAGTACATGTCTTGTGTTTTTGTGCTGTCTAACAAATAGCTTTTTTAAGTCATTTGGATATATACATATGCCAGTTTCTTCCTGTACTTCTCGCGCGGTCGCCATCCTGGAGGTTTCTTCAGATTCTACTTCTCCTCCAGGAAGATCAAGATGCCCAGGGAAATTAGGGTGTGTATCTCCCCTGTAAAGCAGTAGATATTTACCATTTTTATTCTTAATAAGCGCTTTTGATACTGTTTTAACCACATTTCAATTGTAATGAAGAGACAATATTTGATCAATGTTGATGTACTGTGAATAATGAAAAGCGATGAATTAAAATCTATATTTGAAGAATTTATGCAAGATACTTGGGGTGTGATATAGGTATGAATTTGGCGAATGAGATTATGATTTTTTACCTTGGTTGTTTGTATTTTTCTAAGGTCGATTACTTGCCAGTAAAATGATATAATTATATTAGTATGAAAGTTAGCTTAAATCTTATAAAACAATTGATCAATTTTGAGTTGCCGCCAGTTGATGAGCTGGTGTCGCGTGTCAATCAGCAGCTTGGTGGTGTCGAGGAAGTGATTGACCTGAAGGCCAAATATGGTGGCGCGCGCATTGTGCGGGTTGTTGAGTGCGAAAAGCATCCGAATGCGGATCGTTTGAGTGTGACTAAAATTGACGATGGTGGCGTAGCGGACGTTCCAAGGGATGACAATGGTTACGTGCAAGTGGTTTGCGGCGCGCCGAATGTTCATGCTGATATGTGGGCAATTTGGTTGCCGCCAAAAAGCACCGTCCCAGCGAGTTTTGATGACGCCGAGCCGTTCGTGCTGGATGCGCGACCGCTGCGTGGAATCTTAAGCCAGGGCATGCTGGCGGCGGCTGATGAGCTGGCGATTGGTACGGATCACGAGGGAATTATCGAGATCAATGAGCGTGATATTCCGGCGGGCGTTACGCTTCAGGCTGGCGCGAGCTTTGCGGAAGTGTTTGGGCTGGACGATTACGTGCTGGAAATTGAGAATAAGATGTTTACGCACAGGCCGGATTGTTTTGGGCAACTCGGTGTGGCGCGCGAAATTGCTGGCATTTTTCATCAGCAGTTCAATAGTCCTGACTGGTATAATGCTATTCAAGAATTCGCAGATAGCGATGGTTTAGAGCTTGAAGTGTTTAATGAAGCTAATGAGCTTGCGCCCGCATTCTCTGCGATTGCTATAAAAAATGTAGATATTCATCCAAGCCCGTTGTGGCTGCAATGTCAATTAGTCGCAATGGGCGGCAAGCCTATCAATAACATCGTTGACGCAACGAATTACGTAATGTTTATGACGGCGCAGCCGACTCACGCTTATGATTACGACAAGTTGCGCGGGCATAAACTCGGCGTGCGAATGGCGCACGATGGCGAGAAAGTTAGTTTGCTTAACGGCAAGGAATATGAATTGACGGCTGATGATATTGTGATCGCTGACGGCGAAGGTGTGATTGGGCTAGCTGGAATTATGGGCGGTGTTGACACTGAAGTTTCGGCCGAAACGAAGAATATTGTCCTTGAATGTGCCAATTTTGATATGTACGCGCTACGTCGCACGGCTATGCGTCACGGAATTTTCACCGACGCCCTGACCCGTTTCAATAAGGGGCAGTCGCCAGCACAAATTGACCCTGTCTTAAAATGGCTAATTGGTATGGTTGGTGGTGAGCAAGCTAGTCCTATGCTATTTAAGAACCATTCTTCATTGCGACAAGTGTTGGTCGATGGTAAGCACTGGCACGGTGGATTGTTGATTCCTAAAAGGTTTGTCGAAGAACGTCTGGGTGTTGACTTCGCCGAGAATGAGATTGAGGCACTACTAAAGAATGTTGAATTTATCGTTGACGATGGTAATAAATATGGCGAAGCTGGCGTGATGGTTTACAGTCCATTTTGGCGAACAGATATCGAGCTTCCTGAGGATATTGTTGAGGAAGTTGGGCGATTATACGGCTTTGATAGATTGCCGCGTCATTTGCCAGAGCGAAGCATTAAGCCTGCGCCGAAGAATGAGCGTCGTGAATTGAAACAGAGAATTCGTCAAAGTTTGTCGCGAGCTGGAGCAAACGAAGTTTTGACGTATAGCTTTGTCCATGAGCGAGTTTTGAAAAATTCCGAGCAAGATCCGAGCCGTGCATATCGCTTGAGTAATGCGCTTAGTCCAGACTTGCAATATTACCGAATTAGCATTTTGCCGAGTTTGCTGGATAAAGTTCACGCCAATATAAAATCTGGACATGACGAATTTATGCTGTTTGAAATTGGCAAAATTCACGATAAGAAATTAGGTTTTAACGATGAAAATTTGCCGATTGAAAAGACTTTCATTGACGGAGTTTATGCGAATAAAAAACCTCAAGCTGGCGCGCCGTTTTACAAGGTGAGGAAAATTGCTGAAAGGCTGATGAAGGATTTGAGCGTTGAGGTTGATTTTGTGAAGATTGCGGAATCTGACAGCGACGTTCCAGCGCCATTTGATGCGAAACGCAGCGCTTGGATTGTGGCGAAGAATGGCGACAATTTGGGGATTGTTGGCGAGCTTGTCCAGTCTGCCCGACGCAACTTCAAATTGCCAGATTACACGGCGGCGTTTTCTATTGATATTGAAAAATTGCAGGAAAATCTGAGTAAAGATCAGGACTATAATTACCAGCCGTTAAGTCGCTTCCCATCGACTGCCAGAGACATTTCATTGAAAATGGATTCGAATGTTGATTATGCGAAGGTTTATGCTTGCGCTGAAGAAGTTGCGAAAAAACACGGTGAGCTACAAATTGGCATAACGCCGATTGCGATATATCAGCCAAAAAATGACGATTCGACAAAAACTGTAACTTTGAATGTAAAGTTTACGAGCGCCGAGCGGACGCTGGAAGATAGAGATATTGCGCCGATTATTGAGGAGATTGCCGCGATGGCTGCGGAAGAATTCGATGCCGCTCAGGTTTAACGTGATTTGTTGCGCTTGATAAAAATTGCTATAATTGAAAGGTAAATAAAGGAGGAATATGGCAACTACAAAAGGCCAGAGAATAGGTATTTGGGTTATTGCCGGCATGATGTTTTTGGGGACCGTTGGCGGATTTGTCGCTATGATGGTGGCTCCTGGAAATGAAGCCAAAGACCAAGCCGCGTTTAAGAAAGCTCAGGATGAATACACCAAGGCTACTGACGAACGGAAAAAGAAAGTAGAGGCTCAGGCTAATGAATTGAGTCAAAAATATTACGGCAAGTTTTCTGAGTTTAGCTCACGAGTTGGCGCGTTTGAAGCTGGTGATGTGAAAGAGCTTGTCAAGGAAGATTTGGTTGAGGGCGAAGGCGCTGAGGTTAAGGACGACACCAAATTGGCTGTTTATTACATTGGCTGGAACGCTAAGGGTGAGATTTTCGATCAATCAATTGCTGACGGCAAATTGAAAGCTCCGCTCAATATGGATGGTCCGGCAAATACTGCAGTCATTCAGGGTTGGAAAGAGGGCTTGATTGGTATGAAAATTGGCGGCGTGCGCGAATTAACAATCCCGGCCGATAAGGCTTATGGCGACAAAGCTCAGGGCGATAAAATTCCTGCAAATTCTCCGCTTAAGTTCGTGGTGATGGCTATTGAAAAGCCAGCCGATATTCCAGAGCCGGAAATGCCAGAAGTGATGAAGCAATATTATCGATCGCGAGGTTTCAATGTCTAAAGATGTTATTATTGTTGGCGCTGGTCCAAGCGCGTTAACGGCGGCAATTTACTTGTCGCGCGAAGATGTCGACACGACGCTATATGAGCGTGGCGTAGTCGGCGGAATGGCGGCGATTACTGATCAAATTGACAATTATCCTGGATTTGCCGAGGGCGTTACGGGAATGAAATTGGCGTCTGAATTGCAACAACAGGCGGAGCGATTTGGTGCGAAGATTGAGTATGGCGATGTGACAGAATTGAAGCAAGTTGATGGCGAATTGGAGCTGACAATTGACGGTCAATCTGTCCGCGCGAAGTCAGTTTTGCTAGCGACTGGCTCGAATCACCGCAAATTAGGCGTTTCGGGCGAAGACGAATTATATGGTCGAGGCGTGCATTACTGTGCGACTTGCGACGGTGCGTTTTATCGTGATAAAAATCTAATCGTTGTCGGCGGTGGAAATTCAGCGGTGCAAGAGGCAATATTTTTGACGCGATACGCTAGTCATATTGACTTGTTGGTTCGCAGTAAGTTGCGCGCCAGTGACATTTTGCAAAAAGATTTGCAGAAGTATGTCGATGACGGAAAAATTACCGTTCACATTGGCGCAACGACTGATGAAATTATTGTCAAAGATGATAAGTTTTACGGCGTTAAGTCGACTCAAGACGGCGAGCAGAAAGAATTTACTGCCGATGGATTGTTTGTGTTTATCGGGCTAATTCCGAACACACAATTCCTAGCAAATTCGGATGTTGAGTTGGATTTAGGCGGACACATCATTACTGACGAACACCTGCACACTAATATTCCTGGCGTTTTTGCTTCTGGCGATGTACGCTCGGGGGCAACTATGCAAATCGCTTCGGCGGTTGGTGAAGGTGCGGTGGCAGCGCTGCAGATTCGTGAATATTTACAAGAAAAGGCCAGAGAGGAGTAAAAAAATGGCAGATTTTAATCAAATTTTAACACCTGGTGATGTCGAAAACGGCATCGTAAATGTAGTTGTTGAGATTCCACAGGGGTCAAGTCATAAAATTGAGTGGAACCGTGAGCTTGCAGTGATGCAGTTGGATCGTGTTGAGCCAGCTATTTTCGCAAAGCCAACAAACTACGGTTTCATTCCACAAACTTTGGATGAAGACGGCGACGAATTGGACGCACTAATTATCACTGACGAACCGTTGACGACCGGTATTTTTATGGAAGCAAAAGTTATCGGTGTGTTGGAATTCGTTGATGACAATGAAGTTGACGACAAGGTTATCGTTGTGCCAGCCGACGACCGAAACACTGGCAACGCAATCAACTCACTAGAAGATCTACCTTCACAATTGTTGAAACAAATTGAACACCATTTCAATCACTACAAGGATTTGAAGAAGCCTGGCTCAACAGTAGTCAAGGGATTTGGCGATGTAGAAAGGGCAAAGCAAATTATCCGCGAGTCAATTACTCGTTGGAACGAAAAATAATCACGTTTGATTGTTAATTAAAACTGAGAGACTGGCGAGCGTTACTTGTGTCGGAAGAACGAGGAAACGCCGCCAGTTAATTGTTGTAAGATGCCGTTTGAGCGGGATAATTGTAAGCGCAATTTATCTTTGGCGTGTGGTGTAATTATGACGTCCCGCCAATCTGGTTTTGGACGAGCGGACTTGCTTGTTAAGACTTCAATTGTGTCGCCGTGCTGTAATTTGTAATTGAACGGCTTCATTACGCCATTGATCTTAAAACCGCTTGCGCGCGCCGCAATGTCGGAGTGAATTCGGTAGGCATAATCCAAGGGAAACGCTCCGCGAGGCAAATCATAAATATCGCCCTTTGGTGAGTACACAAAAATCCTATCAGAAAACAGCTTCATTCGGAATTTGTTGGAGTCAAATCGCTTTCCTTCGCTAATTAAAGCGGCGGCTTCTTGAAGTTCGCGAATCCACGATAAATCGGCTGGCATAGTTCCGATTTTTCCTTTTTTATAGGCATCAGTCAATTTTTGCTCATTGTAATGGAAGCTGGCCGCTAATCCGCGCTCGGCGTATTCATGCATTTCTTTGGTTCGAATCTGAAACTCGACAATTTGCCCACTTGGAGTTTGTACGGTTGTGTGAAGACTTTGATAGCCATTTGGTTTTGGATTGGCAACGTAATCTTTAATTCTCTCGTACATCGGCTGATACATATCATGTAAAATTCCCAGAACCAAATATCCAGTCGATAAATCGTCGACAATTATCCTCAGAGCAATCAAATCATAAATCTTATCGATATCGCCAACTTTGTCCAATTTCTTAAACAGGCTATAAACGCTCTTAACACGTCCGTCCATCTGGAAAACTAGCTTTTCCGCCTTCAGTCGCGCTTCAACTTCGCGGCGAACGTGATCCAATTTTCGTTGCGATTTTTTCAACCGACTGTCCATCAAATTTTTGGTTTCCTGGAAAGCTTTCGGCATCAAATATTTAAAACTCAACTCTTCCAATTGAACGCGAACTCGCCCCATATTTAAGCGGTCGGCCAGCGGTGCAAAAACCTCGATTGTCTCTCTGGCAATTTTTTTCTGCTTTTCTGGCGTCATAAATTGCAAGGTTCGCATATTGTGCAGGCGGTCGGCTAGCTTGATAATTATCACGCGCACATCTTCGCCCACGGCAATCATCAACTTGGTCAAATTGTCCTTCGTGTGTGGCAAATAACTATCTAGGTTTCGCATTCCAGCGCGAGCTTGTGAAACTTTAGTTACGCCATCCACCAGAAACGCCACATCGCGTCCAAACAAACTTTCCAAATCGTCCAAAGTTGCGTCGGTATCCTCAACGGTGTCGTGTAAAACTCCCGCCACAACCGTATCAATATCCATGCCCCATTCAATTAGAATTCCCGCCACCGCCAACGGGTGATTAATGTAGGGTTCGCCGCTTTTGCGCTTTTGTCCAGCGTGCTTTTCCGTGGCGTAATCGATTGCGCTCGCTAAAACCAATACTGGCACTTCGTCGTATTTTTGCTTAGCAATTGACAATAACTCTTCGCGCGTCATATTTATATTATACAACTTTGTAGTATAATTAAGAAAAGCTAAAGCGAAAATATCTAACAGGGAGGGCGATATGGCTGTAACGAGAATAGCAATTAACGGCTTCGGGCGAATCGGACGCAATGCGTTTAAGATTGCTAACGAGCGAAGCGACTTGGAGATTGTCGCGATCAATGATTTGACTGACACGAAAACTTTGGCGTATTTGTTGAAGCATGATAGTAATTACGGCGAGTACGGACGTCAAGTTGATTTTACGGAAAACGAGCTGATTATTGAGGGTAAGTCGGTTAAGGTGCTGGCCGAGAAAGATCCAGAAAATCTGCCGTGGCGAGATTTGAATATTGATGTGGTGATTGAATCGACGGGATTTTTCACCGATAAAGATGGCGCGGGCAAGCACTTAACGGCTGGCGCAAAGCGTGTGGTTATCAGTGGTCCGACGAAGTCTGAGGGCGTCGATACGATTGTTTTGGGAACTAACGACGACAAGGTAAAAAACGCGACGCCAATCGTGTCTAATGCTAGTTGTACGACCAATTCTTTGGGCGCGGTTATGGCGATTTTGGATGCGGAGTTTGGTGTTGAAAAGTCAATGCTAACGACGGTGCATAGTTATACAGCTAGTCAAAAGCTTCAGGATGCGCCATCCAAGGATCTTAGAGAAGGTCGCAATGCTGCCGAAAATATTGTCCCGACTACGACTGGCGCCGCAATTGCTGTAACTAAAACCTTGCCGCAACTAACTGGAAAATTTGACGGACTTAGCGTGCGCGTACCGACTCCAGTGGTGTCGCTTAGCGACGTGACAGCGCTTCTCAGGAAAGATGTGACTGTCGAGCAGGTAAATGACGCGTTCAAAAAAGCCGCCCAGAGTAATTTCTATCAAGGCATTTTGGGTGTTTCTGAGGAACCTTTGGTGAGCCGCGACTTCATTGGCAATTCATATTCTGGAATTGTCGACCTTCCGTTGACGAAGGTAGTTGGCGGTAATCTGATCAAGGTTATGGTTTGGTATGACAATGAATGGGGCTATTCGAACCGGCTGGTTGAACTAGTGGCGGATGTGGCGTATTATCTGAAAAAGAGTGAATAAGGACATCTTCCAAAAAGGAAATAACCCCGCACTATGACAGTGCGGGGACGCCAGATATTGACGATTTTACAGACATTTATTGTCTCGCGCCTCTGCTGGCGCGGAGCATCTCAATCTCAGTCCTCCTCGGATCCTCCTCCGAAGCAGGACGAGAATCTCTCGTCCTGCCTCAAGATTTCAAGTGATGGGCTTCTGACGAACGAGGGTTCGTCAGAGATATCACTGCCCGGGACCTCCGCGTATATTGTGTCGGTTTTCCTGTCGATGACAAACCGAATCCTACAATTGCCGGCCGAGGCCATGATTACCCCTGCGGCTTCCCCCGAGTCATTGATGGGGACGGGGTCGGTGAACCCCGCCTTGACAAGGTCCTGAGTCCAGACGTCGCTGACGTCTGCACATCCGGTCAACCCGGTCAACCCGAACAGGGCAAGCAGCAGAGTAATGAGCATACTACGAGTGGTGGACATTATTCTTTCCCTTCTAGAGAAAGTTTTGAGGTGCGGCCTTTCAGAACCGCGACCTCAACCGGGGTGAACTCCCCGGTTAGTTGCTTTTCACGGTTTGAAAAGCTGATATATATATATCATACCAGCCACAAAATGTCAATACTTTTTGTCAAATAGCTACATCCTACCTCTGATAAAATACCTAACTTTCCCTTGCAAAAATCACCGAAAACGCTTATACTAAAATTATGAAAATCTACCTCGGATCTGACCATCGTGGCTTTATGTTGAAGGAAAAAGTTTTTGCCTATTTGGTTAAGAATGGCTATGACGTTCAAGACGTTGGCGGTGTAGAATTAAATCCTGATGACGATTTTCCGCAATTCGCACAGGCTGCGGCGTTGAAGGTTATTGGTGATGATAGCAAAGATCCGCGTGCGATATTAATTTGCGGTGGCGGTCAAGGAATGTGTATGGCGGCGAACCGCTTTAAGGGAATTCGTGCCAGCGTGATTTGGGATGCTTTCGAGGCAAAGATGACGCGCCAAGATAACGACTCGAATGTTTTATGCTTGCCAGCGCGAGTTTTGGAAGATAATGAATCGGCGTGGAAAGGAATTGTGGAAACGTGGCTGAACACTCCTTACGCAAATGCCCCGCGATTTAATAGGCGTAATGCGCAATTGGATGAATTGTCATGAGTAATTCTGTAATCGCACCAGCAATTTTGGCGGAAAATGCCGATCAATATAAAGAGCAGGTTGATAAGATAACTGGGCTTGTTGAGCGTGTGCATATTGATATTTCTGATGGTGAATTTGCTCCAACTTTGACTGTCGGAATTTCAGAATTATGGGCGCCGGAGGGTTGGATGATTGATATTCACGCAATGGTTAATGATGTTACTGAGTATGTTCCGAAGTTGATTACCTTAAGGCCGCATATGATTATTGTTCATGCAGAGGCGACGGGGGATGTGAAGACTGCGCTTATGCAGATTCGTCAAGCCGGAATTATGGCGGGATTAGCGTTACTTAAGCCGACAGTTCCGCGAACGGTTGAGGAATTGATAAAAATAGCAGATCATGTGATGATTTTTAGTGGCGAGTTGGGGCGATTTGGCGGCACTGCTAGTTTGATGCAATTAGAAAAAATACGACTCATTAAAGCTATTAATCCTAGTGTTGAAATCGGTTGGGATGGCGGAGTGGCGGTAGATAATGCGTATAGCCTGGTTCAGGGTGGTGTGAATGTTTTGAACGTTGGCGGAGTTATTCAGAAATCGTCAGATCCGCGCACCATTTTCTCCAGATTGCAGCAGGAGATTAATAAAACGAGCGTGCTTTAATGGATGCCGATCAAATAGCGAAATTGAAGAAAATATCGCAACAATTGCGAAAGTCTGTTATTCGTGAGCTATCCGAGGCTGGCTCGGGTCATTCGGCTGGCTGCTTGGGGTTCGCTGATGTTATAGCGGTTTTGTATTTTCACGCCATGCGACTAGATCCTGAGAATCCTAATTGGGAAGATCGGGATATTTTCGTGATGAGCAACGGTCATTATGCGCCACTTTTATACGCCACGCTGGCGGAGCGAGGATTTTTTGATAAAAAAGAGTTGGCTAATTTGCGAAAATTTGGCTCCAAGCTTCAAGGTCATCCAGAGCGCGGCAGTCTGGCGGGAATTGAAACGACTAGCGGTCCTCTGGGCTGCGGTCTGAGTCAAGCGGCTGGTATGGCGTATTCATTGCAATATTTGGGCGGCAATCCTGAGCGATTCGTTTACTGCAGTTTGGGCGATGGCGAGCTGGATGAAGGGAATATTTGGGAAGCGGCGATGTTTGCGAAAAAATATAATCTGGCGAATTTGATTGCGATTGTTGATAGAAATAATATTCAGATTGGTGGCGATACGGAAAAGGTGATGCCGCTAGGGGATCTGGCGGACAAATGGCGAAGTTTTGGCTGGGATGCGCAGGAAATTGACGGGCATGATCATTTGGCAATAATTCAAGCGATTGATAAAGCAAAGAATTCTCGGCAGCCAAGCGTGGTAATTGCGCATACAATTCCTGGCCGTGGCGTTGATTTTATGGAATATGACTACCATTGGCATGGAAAATCTCCTGATGCCGAGGAAGCGGCGCGGGCGCTTGCTCAATTGAGTGAAGGAGGTGGCGAATGAGTTTCTTAATGGAAAATTGGCAGAATTTGGAACTTGCGGCAATTCGCGTTGGCTTTGGCGAAGGCTTGGTTGATATTGCGAAGAAAAATAATTTGGTGGTGGCGCTGAGCGCGGATTTGATGGAAAGCGTTGGCTTTGGTAAGTTTTACGAGGAAATCGGGAGTCCGCGGGCAATTGAAGTTGGCGTGGCGGAGCAGAATTTGGTTACCGTAGCGTCTGGGTTGGCGGCTATGGGAAATATTCCGTTTGCGGCCAGTTATGCGGCGTTTAGTCCGGGTCGCAATTGGGAGCAGATTCGAACGACGATTTGCTTAAATAATCAGCCAGTTAAGCTGGTGGGTTCTCATGCTGGGTTAAATGTTGGTCCGGACGGCGCAACGCATCAAATGCTGGAAGATATTGCGCTGATGCGAAGCTTGCCTAATATGGTGGTTTTGGCGCCTGGTGACGCTAATGAAGCCAAGCTGATCGCGGCGGCAATGGCTGGAGATAAACTCCCAAACTACGTAAGATTGCCGAGAGAAAAAACACCGCTATTCCTAAATCAATCTACTTTTGAGATTGGAAAAAGCTATACGTTGAGACGCGGCAAAGATGTTGCTTTGTTTGGAACTGGAACGATGACGTATCAGTTGCTGTTGGCAGCGGAAAAGCTTGCGAATGAATATGACATTCAGGCGGAAGTGATTCATTTTCCGACAATCAAGCCGCTGGACGAGGATGCTGTGCTTAACGCGGCTCAAAAATGCCAAGCAGCCATTACGGCGGAAGAGGGGCAGATTGCTGGTGGATTTGGCTCAAGCGTGGCGGAAGTTCTTAGCGAGAATTTGCCCGTGAAGATGAAGCGAATTGGTGTTAATGATGCGTTTGGCGAGTCTGGCAAAATGTCTGAATTGTGGCAAAAGCACGGTTTGGATGTCGATTCAATTGTTTGTAGTATTGTCAATTTTCTCCATTGAAAAACCCGCCAGGAGCTACCGCCAAGATCTGATTAAAGACCTCAAAGCGGTAGTCCTGACGGGGGTGTGTGCGTTATCTACGGTGATGGCGACGATGCTGTCGCTGTCGCTGTCGCTGTCGCTGTATCATTTCGCAGATAACCGAGGGAAGTATGGTACTTCCCATGATGAATGCCACAGCTCCAAGTGGACCGTGATAACGTACACACAATGCTAGCATACACCACCAGACAACACAGAATGTTGTCATTGTGGCAATGGTAGCAACTCTCACTGTGCGGACTACGGGGCTCACCTTAGTCCTCCTTTTTTCTTGGCGCTCAAGACCAAAGGGCTCTTCCACCCTAAGACAAAGCCTCGAGCGAGAGCCATTTTATGTTACCACCAAAACAACATAATGTCAATTCTCTTGGCATAGCGGGCGGTAATTGATATAATTACCATAAGTATTTTAGGGGGGCAGTATGGGATTATCGATTTCAGAGATTCGGAAAAACACGACGCGGGCGCGTCATTTAATGCAGCGGACACGGGCGCAGCGTTTTGCGGTTGGGGCGTTTAATATTGACAATCAAGAGACGCTGATTGCGGTGGCGCGGGCAGCACAAAAGCTCCAATCACCAGTGTTGGTTGAGGTTTCTGACGCCGAAGTGAAGGCTATGGGGCTAGAGAATGTTCGCGATTTAGTGGACAATTATAAGACTGAGTACGGAATTGAAATGTACTTGAATTTGGACCACGGTCCGACGGTTGAGGGCTGTAAGCGAGCCATTGATGCTGGATATGAGTTTATCCATATTGATATTTCTCAGGCAAATCACGACGCTTCTGATGAGGAAATTATTGCCAAAACTCGTGAAGTTGTTGAATATGCCAAGTTTACTGGCGCGCTAGTGGAATCTGAGCCGCATTATTTTGGCGGAAGTTCAAATGTTCATACGGAAGATATAAATTACGAGGAGATAAAAAAGACTTTCTCTACGCCAGAGGGTGCACGTGCGTTTGTTGAGGCGACTGGAATTGACACTTTTGCGGCGGCGATTGGCAATTTGCATGGCAAATATCCAGTTCCGAAAGTGCTGGATTTGGATTTGTTGGCTGACATTCGTGAGGCGATTCATTGTCAGATTTCGTTGCACGGTGGGTCTGGTACGCCATTGCATTATTTTGAGGATGCTGCGAAAATTGGCGTTTCTAAAATCAATATCAATTCTGATATGCGCTACGCTTTCCGAACAACCCTGGAGAAAACCTTGCGAGAAAATCCAAATGAGTACGCCATCGTTAAATTAATGCCGCCAGTTTATGCTGCCGTACAGGAAGTGGTGGAGTCGAAGATTAAGGCGTTTAATTCCGCGCGAAAGGCGGTGGTTTAATGGCAAAAATTATCACCGTTGGTGCGGCGATTCAAGACGTATTTTTAAGTCAATCAGACGCACTGACGCCAGTTTGTGAAAGTCCAGAACACTGTTTTGCGCGGTTGGATTTGGGGGCAAAGGCTGACGTAAACCAGATCCATTTCTCGACTGGTGGTGGAGCTACAAACGCCGCGGTAACGTTTTCCAGGCAAGGGCATTATGCTAGTTTTATGGGCGCGATTGGTCATGATCCAGCGGGTCAAGCGGTGATTGCTGACTTGGATAAGGAAAATATTGACACACATTTGGTACGATATTCGCCAAAATACAGTACGGGATATTCGGTGTTGCTATTAGCTTCAAATGGCGAGCGAACAATTTTAACATACCGCGGCGCTTCAACGCATTATCATGAGGCGGATTTTGATTTGTCTGAAGAGGACGCGGATTGGCTATACGTTTCAACTTTGGCGGGAAATATGCCGATGCTTCACAAATTATTCCAGCAAGCCAAGCGCCGTGATATGAAAATTTGCTTTAATCCCGGGAAGAAAGAATTGGCGCAAAAGGATAAATTGCTGGGATTATTGTCCGATGTCGATGTTTTAACTTTGAACAAAGAAGAGATGCAGCAATTGGTGTCTGGCGAGGATTTGGAAGCTTTGGTTAGAAGAGGCTTGAGATTAGTTCCGGTCGTTTTGGTGACGGACGGCGTAAACGGCTCAATTGCAAGCGACGGAAAAACCATCGTGCGAGCGCTGATGTATGATGATAGGCCGTCAATTGACAGAACTGGCGCTGGAGATGCGTTTGCGTCGGGATTTTTGAGCGAATGGGCGCGAAGTGGCAATTTGAAAAACTCTGTGATTATGGGCAGTGCGAATGCTAGTTCAGTGGTTATGAAAATTGGAGCAAAGGCTGGAATTTTATATGCTGGCACAGTACTTCATGCTATGCCAATTCAAGAAAGGGAATTATAATGGCGCATAATTTGGGAAAGTTACTGGGTGATGATGTGAAGAAGCGTCGAGCGTTGACAGAGCTCAGGCAAATGACTAGGGATGATAGCGATGTGCGATTGATTGCGGAAATATTGGCTAGGGCACACTCGATTATTCGATCTCTAGGTCTGGATCCGTCAAACGCTACGGCGGAAGAAATTTATCAATCACTAATGGCTATTGCGCCGAAAGTGGACAAATGGGCGCCGTTCAAGGCTTCTGAGTGGGTGCTTTTGGATGTTGATGGGCAAGTGATTTCTTTTAATCCAATTGACGTTATAAATAACTATCATTGCCAGTTGCCTCTGGGAAAGCAGCAAACAACGTATGGCAAGCGAGGCCTGGGATTTGAGATTACGCGCCGATATAAAAACCACCCGCGCACATATAATCCAGCTGTGGAGCGAGTGGTTTGTCAGGGCGGAATTTGTTGGATTGAGCCGAAACCTAAGAAATAATTATCGGTCGCAACAAGTTCGTTGATTTTTAATTAAATTAACCACCTCTGGAATATCTTCGGTAATTGTGTAGATTTTTTCATCGCCGTCAGAAATTAACTTATTTGGAAGCATATTTTCGCAAACAAAATCATCCCATTTGCCCCAGAATTTTTTATCAAATAAGACAATCGGCACGGGTGCCATTTTCTTAGTTTGTGTCAATGTGATAATCTCACAAATTTCATCCATTGTACCGAATCCGCCAGGGAAACAAACGTACGCGTCAGCCAGAAGCGTCATAACGATTTTTCGTGGCGCGAAGTGAGTGAATGCGAACGAATCTGTCGTGTAGTTGTTAAGGGATTGTTCATGAGGTAGGCGAATATTGAATCCGACTGATTTTCCGCCAGCTTCCATAGCACCGCGGTTTGCTGCTTCCATAATTCCGCCACCACCGCCGGTGATGATTGTGTAGCCTTCTTTAGCTAATTGGAATGCTAAGTCTTTGGCTTTTTGGTAATATTCGTTATCTTCAGTTATCCTGGCCGACCCAAAAAAAGTCACGGTTTTGTGATATTTTTGGAGAATTTCATAGCCAGCATGAATTTCATCATCAACTTTTCCTAATCTGAACATCGCAGCCTGAAGTTGCAATTCGCGCGGAATACAAACATTTTTCGGTGTCATCATTATCCTTTTTATTTTATGATTTTAACTTTATTACTATATCATAAAATGCCTATGGTTACAATACGTTGACGGCAAATAATCCATCATATACAATCAAAACACAATCTAAATGGAGGTTTTATGGAGAACAAATCAACGGCTAATAAATGGCTAATCGCGGCGGTGGTTATTATGGGTATAATTATCGTAGCTATGGCGACATGGATAATTGCTGGCGCTATGTATAAAGATAAGGATTCTAGCGCTTCAGTAAAAACTAGCCAAACAAAGAAAGACTCATCTGATTCACTGGAAAAAACTCGCGGTGAAGGCGAGGAGCCATCAAATGAGGCAAAGAAAGAATATAAAGATTTCCGAACCAAAGGCGACGGCACGGGCATTCGTTTAACTTCAGCAAGTGATGTTGATAAATTGGATATTGACAGTTCTTTGAAGAAGTTCTTGAAGTCTAAAGTTGGTCAGCCGATTCCAGAGCGTGAAGGTTCCGTGTATGAGCCAATCATTGATCGTGCATACGGAAAATATGCGGCAGTATATGGCTTGACGAACGCTTATACTATTATCGGGCCAAAGAACGGCACTGGTGAAATTGCAATTGTTGCGGGCACACAGCAAGGTGGCATGCCGTGCTCAGACTTGAAGTTGGCGTCGGTTCCGAGTCGTTTGGTTGACAATAAGTGTAGTGAATCAGGCTCATTACAATCCTATAGCCAAGACTAGTTTTCGTAAATATAGTAAAATAGAGAGGTGAATAAATTTCGCCTCTCTTCTTCATATCAGCCCACGGGCGATCAGCCGCGAGCAATTGCTCAGTTGGTCGATGGTTTGGAAAAAGGTCAGCGCGAGCAAACTTTGCTGGGTGTGACTGGTTCAGGGAAGACGTTTACGATGGCGAATATTATCGCTAAGCGCAATGTGCCGACGCTGGTTTTGGCTCATAATAAGACTTTGGCGGCGCAACTTTTTTCTGAGTTTAAGGAATTTTTTCCGGACAATGAAGTCCACTATTTTGTTAGCTATTTTGATTACTACCAGCCAGAGGCGTACATCGCTTCAAGCGACACTTACATTGAAAAAGACTCGAAGATCAACGATGAAATTGATCGGCTTAGGCATGCGGCAACTTCCGCGTTATTGACGCGCCGCGACGTAATTATCGTAGCGAGTGTGAGTTGTATTTATGGCATTGGTTCGCCAGAAACTTACGCTGACATGGCTATTAAATTGACGGTTGGCGAAAGGCGAGTTCAGGATAAATTTATCCGATTGTTAACGGATATTCAGTATAAGCGCAATGACATTGATTTTGCGCGCGGAACTTTTCGGGTGCGCGGCGATGTTGTGGATATTTTTCCAGCAGGTCAAGATACTGCAGTTCGCGTGGAATTCTTTGGCGATGAAATTGAGCGGCTGACGAAGATCGACCCCTTGACTGGCGAGATTTTGGACCGTCCAGACCAATTGACAATTTTCCCGTCCAGCCACTATTCGACGCCACGCGAGCGAATTGAAAAAGCGATTGTTGGAATTGAGAATGAATTTAATCAACGGCTGAAATGGTTTGAGGATAACGGTAAGTTTTTAGAAGCGCAAAGGCTAAGTCAGCGCACCAAATATGATTTGGAAATGCTGAAGGAAACTGGTTTCGTGAAGGGGATCGAGAATTATTCGCGCTATTTGACTGACCGAGAACCTGGCGAGCAGCCTGCGACTTTGATTGATTATTTTCCGGACGATTGGCTACTTTTGGTTGACGAATCGCACATGACATTGCCGCAAGTTCGGGGAATGTACAACGGTGATCGCGCCCGTAAGGAAGTTTTGGTTGAGCATGGTTTTCGTCTTCCAAGCGCATTGGACAATCGCCCACTTCGATTTGACGAGTTCAATCAGCACATTCATCAGGCAATTTATGTTTCCGCCACGCCGGGAGATTATGAACTTTCTCACTCGCCAAAGCCAGCTGAGCAGCTGATTAGACCGACTGGACTGCTTGATCCGCCGATTGAAGTTCGACCGACCGATGGGCAGGTTGATGATTTGATGGAGGAAATTCGCCAGACGATTGCGAAAGGTCATCGCGTGTTGGTGACGACATTAACCAAGCGAATGGCGGAGGACTTGAGCGCTTATTTGACGGAAAACGGCGTGAGGACGGCGTATTTGCATAGCGAAATTGATACGCTGGAGCGTGGCGATATTCTGAAAGATTTGCGACTTGGAACGTATGATGTGCTGGTTGGGATTAATCTGTTGCGCGAGGGTCTGGATCTTCCAGAAGTCAGTTTGGTGGCAATTATGGACGCCGACAAGGAAGGTTTCTTGCGTAGTGAGCAGGCTTTAATTCAGACAATTGGACGGGCGGCGCGACACGTTGACGGGCGAGTTATTATGTACGGTGACAATGTTACGGATAGTATGCGTCGAGCAATTGACGAAACGAATAGGCGTCGGGCAATTCAGCAGAAATATAACGAAGAACATAATATTACGCCACAAACTATTCAGAAGAAAATTGACGATGGTTTGCGCTCGATTATTCCGCAAAAAGAATCTGATAAAAAGCCAAAGCTTAACCTGAAGAAAATTCCAAAAGACGAATATCCGGCTTTGATTAAAGATCTGACGGCTCAAATGGAACTGCATAGCGCTAATTTGGAATTTGAAAAAGCGGCGGAGCTGCGTGATTTAATTGCAGAAATTCGTCATACGATGTAGAATAAAAATATTATTAGATTAGGAGGGATTATGGCAACAAAAGAACAACCACAGCCAACAAACGTCGCGCAACCAGAAATGCCGATGCAACCAAATGCTTACCAAGCATATCCACAATACGCATACGAAGACCCGAATAAGGGCAAGGCGAAGATGCTAACTTTGGAATATGCCTTGGCAATGGGTTCGGCGATTATTTCAATCATGCTGTTGATTGACATCATAACTAAGGTGTTTGGTTTGTGGACGAATTCAACATCAATGTTATTAAGAAGTGTCGGCGGATTTTTCGCGCCATCGATGGTAACTCAGGGAACAGGAATTGTTGCAGCGTCAGTGTTTGCTGTGCTTTTGGCTGTATTGTCACTAGTTCTATTCTCTCGCGTATCAAAAGCCGTTCCGGAGCGTGAAGGTTACACAAAGCGAACAGCTTACAAATTAGTGACTTACGGCGGTTTGGCTGTTTTGATCATTCCAGCTGTCGACTTGGTTGCTCGATTGGTAAGCATTTTGATCAACTCATTGCTATTTATTGGCGTTGGTGACGGCGGCGAATTCTATAAGAGTTTGTACTTGGGTGAATTCTTGCCATACGCATTAGCTCTTGCAATTGTTGCTACTAGCGCTTACTTCATTTGCCAAATTGTCAAAGGACGCAACATGTCAAAGGCTTTGTCTTTGATGTTGATTGTGGCTTCTTCTGTCGTATTATTGACTGGCGCTATCACAATCGCCGTTAAAGCACACGACACGGGCAGCTCAGTAAAGACTATTCCATCAGACTACAGTCGCTACAAGAACTACCAAGATTACTCAATGTAATAAAACTTGGAAAAATAAAGTCGCTCACTTTGATGGGCGGCTTTTTTTAGTGGTATAATATTGATATGATAACTATTTCTACCAGCGATATTCAGCACTTGGCGAGTTTGAGTAGTCTGGCATTGACTGATGACGAAACCGACGGACTGCGCCAAGATTTGGAAAATATAATTGGCTATATTGAGCAGTTGGGCGAGCTTGACGTGTCGGGTGTTGAGCCGACTTATCAAGTTACAGGACTGAGCAATGTCTGGCGCGAAGATGAAGTTCAGGTGGTAATTCCCGTTGAAAAGTTGCTCGATTTGGCGCCAGAAAAACAGAATAATCAAGTGAAAGTTCCGCAGGTATTGTAATGAGTAAGATTAGTGATTTTATCGGCAAGAGCGCGGTCGAGAATGTAAAAGAAGCGTTGCGACGAGCGCGTGAAATTGAGGAATATAATGCGCTACTTAGCTTGACGGAAGAGCGTGCGCTGGAGCGAGCAGAAAAAGTTGACGCTGGCGAGATTTCTGGACGATTGGCGGGCGTGCCATTTGTTGTGAAGGATAATTTTTTGGCGTTTGGTGCGCCAACGACTGCCGCTTCAAAAATGCTAGAAAACTTTAATGCGCCATTGCAGGCGACGGCTGTTGAAAAATTGGAAGCGGAAGGTGCGATTTGTATTGGTAAGGCGAACTTGGATGCTTTTGCGCACGGCGGTTCGACGGAAAACTCGGCGTTTGGTCCAACGAAGAACGCTGCAGATGAAACGCGAGTTGCTGGCGGATCATCTGGTGGATCGGCGGTAGTTACGGCACTCGACGTGGTTCCGTTTGCGCTTGGTACGGACACTGGCGGTTCGATTCGCCAGCCAGCCAGCTTTAACGGAGTGGTTGGAATTAAGCCGACTTACGGAGCGGTTAGTCGTTATGGCGTAGTGGCGATGGCATCAAGCACGGACACAATTGGTTGTTTTGCTACGAATGCAGAAGACACTGATTTGGTGATGGAAATTATGGCTGGTCGCGATGATAAGGATATGACGACTTTGCCTGATTTCTGGAATAATCAGCCAGAATTTGCAAAGAAAAAAATAGGCCTAGTTAAGCAATGTATGACCGATGACGTGGACGCGGAAGTCCGTCAAAAAACGCTTGATTATGCGGAGAAATTGAAGCAGCTTGGCTATGAAATTGAAGAAGTAGATTTGAGTATGATGCAACATTCTCTGGCGATGTATTACATAATTGTGCCGGCGGAATTGTCCTCAAATTTGGCGAGATATGACGGCGTGCGATATGGTCATCGAGCGGCGGAAGTAAAAACTTTGGCGGAACTTTACGGTCGCAGTCGAAATGAAGGATTTATGACTGAGAATAAGCGACGAATTATGATAGGAAGTTTTGTATTGTCAAGCGGATTTTTTGACGCTTACTATATGCAGGCTCAAAAAGCCAGGACGTTGTTGATTGACGAATTTAAGAAGTTATTTACCGAATATGACGCGCTATTGATGCCGGTTGCGCCGACTCCTGCGTTTAAGATTGGGGAAAATACTAGCGATCCGATAAAAATGTATTTGGCGGACATTATGACTGTGCCGGCAAGTTTGGCTGGACTTCCTGCAGTTGCCGCGCCAGCTGGAAATAGCGATGAAGGATTGCCAATTGGCGTGCAGCTTATCGGCGATTATAAGTCGGACAAGAACTTGCTGAAGCTAGTTTCGGAAGTGGAGAAGATTTGATGGACGGATTGATGGTTGCGATAGTTGTTGCGGCGTTGACTATCGGCGCCTTGCTGATGATTTTTATTCAATTGACTTCTCGTGGTCGCGGTCAAATTGACAGGGAAATGTATCAGAGGGTTTGGCGGCAAATTTTGCGCAATGTCGAAACCAGAAAATCGGAAAGTATGCAGATGGCGATAATGAAGGCGGACAAGTTGCTAGACAAAGCTATGCGCGACTGCGGCGTGGCTGGCGAAACGATGGGCGAACGTATGAAATCTCGCAAGGGATATTGGAGCGATGAAAATGGGCTTTGGGCGGCGCATAAATTGCGTAATCAAATTGCCCACGAAACCAGCGTAACGGTAACGGCGCAGAGTTTTCGTCGAGCTATGGCGAGTTTTGAACAGGCATTAAAAGATTTGGGAGCATTATAATGAGTGTATATGACGATTATGAAATGACAATTGGTATCGAATGTCACGTTCAACTGGCAACAAAAACCAAGCTATTTAGCCCGGCCGACAATGATGCTCGTGATGCTGAGCCGAATAGTAAGACGCATCAGATTGACTTTGGCCTGCCGGGGATGTTGCCAGTTTTGAACAAGCATGCCGTTGAGCTGGCGGTTCGCGCTGGAAAAGCTTTGAATTCGCCGATTGCGCACGTTAGCCGATTTGATCGAAAGCATTATTTTTATCCAGATTTACCAAAGGGCTATCAGACTTCGCAGATGTATAATCCGATTATTTTGGCTGGATATGTCGATGCGCCGCTGGAAGATGGTTCTTTGAAACGCGTGCGAATTGATCATGCTCACATGGAGGAAGATGCTGGTAAATTGACACATCACGACGGCTATTCGTTGGTCGATCTTAACCGCGCTGGCACGCCGCTGATTGAGATTGTTTCTGAGCCAGATATGCATTCGGCCGAGGAGGCCAAAGCTTACGTTTCGGAACTTCATAAATTGATGGTTTACGCGGGCGTGACTTATGGCAATTTGTATCACGGAAATATGCGATTTGACGTTAATATTTCAGTGGCAAAGAAGGGTGCGACGGAGCTTGGAAAGCGCGCAGAAATTAAGAATCTCAATTCCTTCCGCAGCGTTGAAAGGGCTGCTGAGTATGAGTTCAAGCGCCAAGTCGATATTTTGGAACGTGGCGAAGAAGTTGTTCAGGAAACCAGAGGCTGGAATGATGACAAGCAGATAACTATTTCTCAGAGGTCAAAGGAAGACGCGCAGGATTATCGCTATATGCCAGATCCAGATATTCCGCCAGTTGTGTTGACTGACGAGGTGATCGCTGAAATTCAGTCCAAGGTGCCGATGCTTCCAGGCGAATATAGGGAAAAATGGAGCGTGCTGAACTTGGACAAATCTGTTATCAATTCGCTTTTGTCTAATCAGGATTATGCCCAGATTACATTGGAAGTTCAGGAAAAGTCGGGCGAGGCGTCGGCTAAGCGAGTCGCGCATTGGTTTGCGAGCGCATTGACGGCTTCTGATGAAAGTGACGCGCAAACAGACAATGAATCTACACGTGTGGCGGTTGACGATTTGATAGAATTGGCTGAAATGACAGAGAAGTCTGAAGTTTCCAGCACAAATGCGAAGGAGTTATTTAATGAGCTTCTGGCTGGCGCGAAAAATCCGCGTAAGCTTGCTGAAGAGAAGAATTTGTTGCAGGTTTCTGATGAATCGGCGATTGCTGCAATCGTTGACGAAGTTCTGAATGATCCAGCTTCGGCGGCGTCAATTGCAGATATCAAGGCTGGAAAAGATAAGGCTATTGGCTATTTGGTTGGGCAAGTTATGAAAAAGTCTAAGGGTCAAGCTAACCCAAGCCTTGCGCAAAAACTGATTCGCGAAAGACTTTAGAATTGCTGAAAATAATAGGGAATAGGAGCTGAAATATGAGAAAACCAACTAAAGCTATCATCGCTGCTGCCGGTTTTGGTACGCGATTTTTGCCGCAAACCAAAGCCATGCCAAAGGAGATGTTGCCGCTGATTGATAAGCCGATTATTCAATACGTCGTCGAGGAATTGGTTGAGGCTGGCATTAAAGATATTATCATTATCGGTAGCGCGAATAAGCGAGCAATCGAGGATCATTTTGACGAGCCGAATGAAGAGCTTTTGGCTAATTTGCGCGCTGGTGGTCCTAAAAAACAACCGTTCATTGACGCGGTGCAGAATTTAGCTGATATGGCGAACTTTATTTATATCCGCCAGAAGGGCCCGTACGGCAACGCAACGCCTTTGGCTTGTGCTTCGCATTTGATTCATCATGACGAGCCTGTGATTTACACATTTGCGGATGACTTTATTGCGGCTAGTCCAAGTCGTTTCAAGCAGATGATTGAGGCGTCAGAAAGCTTAGACGGAGCGGTTCTGTCATGTAAGAAAATCACCGATGACGCGGAGTTTGATCGTTATGGAGTCGTCAACGGTCAAGTAGTGAAAGACGGCGTTATAAAAATGACGAACATTGTCGAAAAGCCAGGTAAGGATAATGCGCCTTCTGATTTGGCGAGTGTTAGTAGTTATTTACTTCCAGGTGAGATTTTTGGCTATCTAGACAAAGCCAAGGAAGAATTTGACGGTAACGGCGAGTTTACGATTCAGCCGATTATGCAACAAATGATTGACGACGGATTTGATTTTTACGGCGTGGAGATTACGAACGGCACTTATTATGACACTGGTGACAAATTGGAATATCTAAAAACGGTGATCGACTTTGGGTTGCGTGATCCTAACTTTGGTGATAAATTGCGCGCCCATCTGGCGGATCGTCTAAAATAATGTATAATAAATAGCATGAACGGATTGCTTATTATATTAGTGATTTTGATGGTGATTTTTGTCATCATGATGATCGCTATGACAATTTCCATCATCAAATTAACGCGTCAAATTCGCCAAACTCAGCAAAACGTAGAGGCGATAAGTCAGCGAATTGCTAGCCTAAATGGAATTGTAAGTACGGTTTCAATTGGCGTGGAATTAGCCAAAAACTTCGCTTCAAAGAGCGGATTTTTCTCAAAATTTTTCTCAAAGAAGAAGGTAAAAAAGAATGAAAAAGTCAGCCAAAGAACAGCCAAATAAGTTGGTAAAAAAAGTCGTTCGTGATAATGAAAACGACGCTCGTCGGGCGATTTTGGAGGATTTGTTCTTTGATTTTCATAAATCTCGCCACCAAGTTTACTGGGTGAATTTTGTTCGCGGAATTTTCTTTGGCCTTGGAAGTGCTTTGGGTGCGACGTTATTGATTGCGATATTGATTTGGATTTTGGGGCAATTTGCCGACATTTTCCCGCCGTTGGCTGATTTTATCAACCACCTAATTGAGACAATGCAACGCCGTCAATAGCGTGCTATAATTGTTATTAATGACTGAGGGGAAAAGCGAACAATCATCGTCGGCGGCTTTGAAGCCGTCGGATTTCGTGCATCTTCATAATCACACTTTCCATTCGGTGCTGGACGGATTGACTAAGATTCATGACTTGGTCGATAAGGTTAAGGAACTCGGGATGGAGGCCGCTGCTGTAACTGATCACGGCACGATGAGTGGCATTTTGGACTATTACAAGACCGCCAAAAAAGCGGGAATTAAGCCGATTATCGGAATTGAAACTTACGTGGCGACTCGTTCGCGATTTGACCGTGATCCGGGCAAGGATAAGCAGCGTTTTCACTTGACCGTGCTGGCGATGAACAACACGGGTTTTCACAATCTGATGAAGTTGTCGACGCGCGCCAATCTGGAGGGAATGTATTATAAGCCGCGAATTGACCATGATTTGTTGGAGGAGTTGAATGAGGGGCTGATTGTTCTGAGTGGTTGTGCGAGCGGTGAAATTGGCGTGGCGTTGAAAGAGGATGATTATGATCGCGCTCGTGAGATTGCCAAATGGTATAAGTCAATTTTTGGTGATCGTTATTATTTGGAGCTACAGGATCACGGACACCCGAAGTCGAACACGCACTGGGACGTGCAGGCGAAGATCAATGAGGGTTTGATTAAGCTTTCAAAAGAGCTTGGTATTGAAATGGTAGTAACTTGTGATGGTCACTATTTGACGCACGAATATCAAGACGCGCACGAGATTCTGCTTTGCGTTGGGACGGGTTCGTATCTCAGTGATGAAAAGCGAATGAGTTTGAAAGATTTTGAGCTTCATTTGACGGACCCGCGCGATATTATTGATCACTGGGGTGAGGAATTTCCTGAAGTTATTCGCAACACGAAAAAAATAGCTGATCGCTGTGACGTTGAGATTGAGCTTGGGCGAATTCTTATTCCAAAATATCCATTGCCAGACGGCGAGAATGAACATTCGTATCTGCTTAGATTGACATATCAAGGTTTGTTGCAGCGTTACAATGGAGCCTCGAAGGAGGAGGCTGAAAAGTTGGATCCTGACGAGATTATTCCGAAGCTGTCTGATGAGGTTCGTGAGCGCGCTAAGATGGAGCTTGGCGTGATGGGAAATATGGGCTATGAAGGTTATTTCTTGATCGTCCAGGATTTTATCAACTGGGGAAAATCTCAAGGGATTGTTTTTGGTCCAGGGCGTGGTAGCGCGGCTGGCTCGATTGTTGCGTATGCGCTGAACATTACAGATCTTGATCCTCTAAAATATGGTTTGCTATTCGAGCGATTCCTTAATCCTGATCGTATTTCTATGCCCGACATCGACGTTGATATTCAGGATACGCGTCGCGACGAAGTGATTGAATATTGTGCGAAAAAATATGGCGAAGATCACGTCAGTAATATTGCAACGTTCGGTAAGATGTTTGGTCGTATGGCAGTGCGTGATGTTGCTAGGGTTTTGGAAGTTCCGTACGCTGAGAGCGACCGCTTGGCGAAGTTGGTTCCGCCGCCAAACCAGGGGCGACATATTCCGTTGTCTGTGAGTATTAAAGAGGATGCGGACCTTCGGAATGAATATGAAAATAATCCGACCGCCAAAGAAGTTTTGGATTATGCAATTCAGCTGGAAGGGACGATTCGTAGTCACGGCGTTCATGCCTGTGGTGTGGTGATTGCGCCAGATACGTTGGTCAATTATATCCCACTTGAAATGGCGCAAAAAGGCGTGGTGGCGACTCAGTTCCCGATGGGCGAGGTTGAAGAGTTGGGCCTATTGAAGATGGACTTTTTGGGACTTTCGAACCTTACGATTATTAATAACGCCATGAGGATTATCCGAAAAGCTTACAAGAAAGAAATTAATCTTTCGGAGCTGCCGCTTGATGATAAAAAGACCTACGAGCTGTTTCAGCGCGGCGACACGACTGGCGTGTTCCAATTGGAATCGGCGGGAATGAAGCGATATTTGCGCGGACTGAAGCCGACTACGTTTGAAGATATTATTGCTATGGTAGCTCTTTATCGTCCGGGTCCGATGCAGTTTATTGACAGCTTTATTAGGCGTAAACACGGCGAGGAAGAAATAACTTATTTGCATTCTGGAATGAAAAACTCGCTGAAAAATACTTACGGAATTTTGGTCTATCAGGAACAGTTTATGCAGATTTCTAAGGAATGGTGTGGATTTACTGGTGGTCAGGCTGACACATTGCGTAAGGCTGTTGGTAAGAAGAAAATTGACTTGATGAAAAAGGTCAAGCCTGAATTCGTCGAGGGTGCGGTTAAAGTTGGTGGCGCAACTAAGGAAATTGCGGAAACTTTCTGGACTCAGCTGGAAGAATTTGCTAACTATTGTTTCAATAAGTCGCACGCCGCTTGTTATGGTTTGATTGCCTATTGGACTGCTTATTTGAAAGCGCATTATCCCGACGCGTTTATGGCGGCGCTTATGACTAGCGACCATGACGACACTGATCGTCTGGCAATTGAAATCACTGAATGTAAGCACATGGGAATTAGTGTGCTGAGTCCTGATGTAAACGAATCGTTCGTTGAGTTTGCTGTGGTGCCGAATGAGAATAAAATTCGTTTCGGAATGTCGGCGGTGAAAGGCGTTGGTGTTGGCGCGGTCGAGGAAGTTCTGCGGGCGCGCGAAGATGGACCGTTTACGTCGGTTGAGGATTTTGCCAAGCGTGTTTCGACCAGCAAATTTAATCGCAAGGCTTGGGAGTCGTTGATTAAATCCGGTGCTTTTGACGATATGGGTGATCGATCTGATTTGCTGTTCAATCTGGATTCCATTACGTCATTTGCGTCCAAGCTCCAAAAAGAAGCCGCCAGCGGGCAGACCAATTTGTTTGGAATGTTGGGCGGCGATGACGCAGCGAGCGTCCAATCGACTCTTCATCTCCAGAAGTCTCCTGTGAAACACGACGATAAAGAGCGCTTGATGTGGGAGCGAGAATTGTTGGGGTTGTATATCTCGGCGCATCCGCTTGATAGGTATGAAACGTATTTGAGCGAGCAAACTCAACCATTGACGCAATTAGTTCCTGAGTACGATAGCCGAATGATGACGGTCGGGGGAATTATTAGCACCGTTCGTACAATTGTCACAAAAAGTGGTTCGAAAATGGCGTTTGTGGGAATTGAGGACAAGTTCGGCGAGGGCGAGATAATCGTCTTTCCAAATCTGTATGAAAAAGTTGGCGCCAAGCTGGTTCAGGATGCGGTAATTCGGGTTTCTGGTAAAAATTCAGCGCGAGATCGTGACGGAAATCTGGGCAATGAAAGTAAACTAATTGCCGATGATATTATTGTGATTACGGATAACGATATCAATGGCTATGAGTCGACTGGACGTAAAATGGAAGCGCCAAAAATTAGCTCTGCTGTAAAAAAAGAGCGCCGTGAAGCTTATCGTAATCAGAAAAATGGAGTTTCTCCGAAGTCTGCCGTAAAGAATGACGCCGCCAAACCGCAGCCAAAAACTCATTCGGCGCCTGTTAATGTTGCGCCAGAAATTCCCGCTTCAAAGTTATTTGTGTATATTAAAGACCCGAATGACCATTCGCGGTTAGTGAAAATGAAGTCTGTTTGTGGTGAGAATGCCGGCACGACTGACGTGGTTTTAGTGCTGGGCGAGAAAGAAAAATCAGCCATGCGTCTGCCGTTTAAGGTGGATGCTAATGACAATTTATTAAGCCAATTAAAAAACACTCTAGGTGAAGAGTGTGTAGTTCTAAAGTGATAGTTAGCCCGCTGACAGAGGCCTCGGCCGGAGCCGGTTGCTCTGGCGGGCTAACTATCTGTCAGCGGGACTTGTCCCGCAGTTTTTTGTGCTCTTCAATACAGCCCTTGTGATAAAGGATTGTGTATGTGAGAGCCATCACACAGCAATATATGTATATCACTGCCGTGTGGTGTGTTGGGCGATGAGGCGATTCCTTCACCATGTAGTAGGCGAAGAAAAGTAACAGCCATGCCGCTGAGGCGATGGCTAGCGTATGTGCCTTTAGACTAACGCCCGAAGGTGATGCATAGGCGTACCACGCGATGTACATGGTTGCCAGTATTGCTACTAAGAAGATGTTGTCAAATGACATCTCTTCTCCTTCTCTTTTCTGTAGGGACTACTTTCTCTGAGGGATTTCAAAGAAAGCTCATACAAATATAACACATATAGTTAATAAAGTCAATAAGCAGACTTGAGGAATTTATTTATGTGTTGTTGAGATTATTTCGTTCTCGGGAAAATCAGTCCAAATAGCGCAATTCCTGTTGCGACCGACACATTGAATGATTCTTTTTGACCGAACATCGGGATTTCTACGGTGAAGTCGCAGTTGCCCAAAAGCTCCGACGTGATTCCGTGGACCTCTTCTCCGAGTAGCAGCGCAAATTTTTCAGGCGGCTGAAATTCTGGCAACATCACACTATCTTTTGATTGCTCAAGCGCGATAATTGGCAAGTTTTCTGTTCGCTGATTTTCTTTAATCCAATCATTGATATCCTCGTAAAACTCAAATGGCACCAAACTTTCCGCACCTAAGGCTGTTTTATGAATTTGGCTGGTGATTTTCTCGCGAATGTGTGGCAGGCGAGGATCTTCAGATCGAATTTCTCCATCGATAAGCGCACAAGCAGGCGCCTTGCTACATAAACTCAATTCTGGATACGGCGTGTAACCACTAAGAATAATCTTCTTCACACCAAATCCTTCGGCTGTGCGAAAAATTGCCCCAACATTATGCGTCGAGCGAATATTGTGGACTAACAGAGTAATTTCTGGATTCATATCACTATTATATCACTCGTAAAACCGTAAGCTTTTTGGTATAATTTTCATATGGACGAAGATAAAATTCAGGCGCGACGCCGTGAGCAAGATGAGGAAGCTACTCGTCGTCGAGCGTCAATTTTAGGACTTCAATATCTTGATGGGCGGGAATTTGAAGAGACTTTACCTTTACTTAAGGATGTTTTAACGATAGAAGAAATGTACAAAGGCAGGCTGGTTCCGTTAGCCTTTAACGAGGAAGATCAGTCTTATCGATTTGGCGTTACATCGCAAACTTCTGAGTCGTTGATGAAGAAAATGCAAAGCCAATATGTTGAAAACGGCAAGCGAATCTTCTTTTTCTTAATTTCTGGTTCGGCATTTCGATCAATTATGCTTAGGTTTGATCCGCCAAAAAAGGTGATTTACGATAACATCGAAATTGCTAAGGAGGGCGATAGCGATACTCTGGCGCAGGTTACTCAGACTTTGGCTTCCGTGGGCACAAATGACGTGTTTAATTATTTGATTGACCAAGCGGATTTGTTGGGCGCGTCGGATATTCACATCGAAAATCAGCGCGAATCGATTCGAATTCGTATGCGTGTTGATGGGGCTTTGCACACGGTGGCGGAGCTTAGCAGGGATAGATATCGAGTGATTATGGCGACTTTGGCGTCGCGTGCGAATATTTCTACCGCTTCCAGAGAACCTCAGTCTGGACATATGCAGCAGGAAATTCATAGAGACGGCGTATCGCATGTGCTGAATTTGCGTGTGGAGGCTGTGATGACGGTGTATGGCTTAGACTTGGTGCTTCGATTGTTCAATTTTGACGAATCAATGTTGAACTTGGATCTCTTAAGTATTTCAAAGAAAGAGCGCAAGCAAATCGATGAAGTCATTTCTCATCCGCGCGGGATGTTGTTGATGGTTGGTCCTACTGGTTCAGGAAAATCCACGACGTTATATAGTATTTTGAACGCTCTTAATACTCAGGATCGAAAGATTATTACATTGGAAGATCCTGTAGAAAATACAATTCCTGGGATTGCTCAGATTCCAATCGATACAACAAATGGACAGAGGTTTGCAGATGGGCTACGTAGTGTTTTGCGTCTTGACCCAGATGTGGTGATGGTTGGTGAGATTCGCGACAATGAAACTGCGAAGACTGCGATTCAAGCTTCAATTACGGGACATTTGGTGCTGTCTAGCTTTCACGCCAATTCGACTGCGGCGGCGTTTAGTCGTATGATTGATATGATTGGGCAGAATCCGATTTTTAGCTCGGCGGTTCGGCTGGTCATTGCTCAGCGACTGGTGAGGAGATTGTGGGATGATAGCAAGGAAGAATATGAGCCAGATGAGGCGACTCGCAAGTGGGTGAAAGAAGTTTTGAAGGATCTGCCGGAGAATGTTGATTGCCCAGATCTTGATACGTTTAAGCTTTGGCGTGCGGTGCCGACAGACGACGTGCCGTTTGGCTATAAGGGGCGAATTCCAGTAATGGAGCAGTTGGTTGTGAGCGAGAATATTCAGAAATTCTTGCGCGGCGATGTTGAGGATGTTCATACGGAAGCGATCGAGAAGGCTGCAAAAGAAGATGGCATGGTGACGTTACTCCAGGCTGGCGTGCTGGCGGCTCTTCGTGGCGAAACAACATTAGAAGAAGTTAATAGAGTAATATAATTGACTTTATATCCATAAACTGATAAAATTTAGTTTATGAGCGAAGTTACGGAACACTCTTATTACGATAGCGAATCTTCAGAGTCTGATAAAGACTATGTCTGTAAAATTTTTGGTACTGCCATCGATTTTCTTGAATATATATTATATAAAAAGGTGCCCAAAGATTCATCAATATTTAAGGGCTTGGTTAAGAAATATGAGCCTGTAATTGATACTCTTAAGCAGGCTAGTGATGCGTACGGTCAGTCTCCCGAATATTTGGAGGTTTGCTACGATTTTGATGAAGTGAGTTCTCGGTTAAGAGAGGAATTTAATAAGGAATATAAAGCCTCACTCGATGCTTTTATATCTTCATTAGATAAGATTTTTCCCGCTAAAATAGCGGAAGTGAATGTTCCGAAATACTGCAATCTTGAGGAGTATAAAATTCCTAAAGTAAAGAAATTTCAGAGGAATAATAAACTTAACCGAGATGATGCCGACTCTGAATATAAGCAACTCACACTAAAAACTAAGAGGTCTGTGATTGATAGGATTTATAAAAAAGACAGCACTTCTTCGTCTGTAGAATTTGGAGTAAGTCGACCTGAATATGATCCAGTTCGCGAAAAGACACATCACTTGGTTGAGCTATTGACGGATTTTTTAATGCTTAAAGCCGATGAGCTTGAGGCGATGCTCGGGGGCGAGAGCGACACGCGTATGGAGCGCATTGAAGCCTTCTTTAATTATGAAAGAGACCTGGAGTGGACTAAAACCATACTCGACTGCGCAGACGGGATGAGAGATCTGGACGAGGAGTTGTTGGCTCGTAAATATACGGAAATTGTATTTGAGGAAAATTGTCCGAATGCACAGACTCTTGCCAAATCCGTGGTGGAAGAAAAAATGAAGTCAATTCTAGAAGACGAGCTAAAGGTTCTTTCTGAAAAATTCAGAACGTACGAAGCCGCGCCTGAAATTGCGAGTAGATCTTTGGAAGAGGTAGCTAAGAAAGCTACTAAGAGAAGAGGGTCAAATAAGCCGAAGCCGACAATCGAAAAAGGCGACTCTCAGCCGGTAGAAATTGGATTGAAGGCGGGAGATGCTGTGATACTTGATAGCGAGACGTTTCCGTGGCTTAAAGAAGATTCTATTGTGGATGTACTGCATGTTGAGCGTGGTGGTGACGGTACTGTGGTCGCAGTAATTGACGCGCGCACTGAAGAGGCTAAAAAGGTCGAGCATAAAATGACTGGATACGAAAACGACGAGAAGAAGCGGGACATTCTGCCTATTATTAAAGACAAATTAACTATGGCTGCTAAATGTGTAGCAACTTCAGAAGATAAGTCTGTCGGTTTGCCAATTGGCTTAAGTAACAGATTAAAAGAGCTTTATCCGTTTATAATTTACGCCTGGAAAGAACAAACGCATAACGCCAAGAGGGTTTATGTGTCAAAAGTCAGCGTTGAAGATATGCCCGATGAAAATGAGACTAAAAAATCTCTTCAGGAAGCTGGAGTGACTGAAATGGTGCTATTTTTGGGGGCTTGCGACAAACAGAACCAGGAATCGTTGGTGGCTCTGTTTATAGATGGAGACTCTCGTGATGCGGCTAAGTACGGTGCTGGTGCTTAGGCTTATCTAATGACATTTGCGACAGCTTCAACGACACCCTCATCAAACGCAGTTGGAACGACTTTATCGACGGTTGGATTTTCAACCAAGTTAGCTAGTGCTTCGGCGGCCGCTAATTTGTGCTGATCGGTGATTTTCTTAACTCCGTGATCTAATGCGCCGCGGAAAATTCCAGGGAAGGCCAGGGAGTTGTTGACCTGATTTGGGAAGTCGCTACGACCCGTACCGATGATTGCGACGCCGGCTTGTTTGGCGACATCTGGCATAATTTCTGGAACAGGATTTGCTAGCGCGAATACGATTGGATCTTTCGCCATTTTTTGGACTAATTCTGGAGTAAGAAGTCCTGCGCGTGATACACCGATGAATACGTCTGCGTCGGTGATGGCGTCTTCAATTGAGCCAGATTGTGATGCGTCGACATATTCCAATAGTGCGGTTTTTTCAGCGTTTAAATCTGTGCGTGATTTTCCGACAATTCCCCGGCTGTCCACTGCTACGATGTTTTTTGCTCCGTAAAGATTTAACAATTTGATGATCGCTGTGCCAGCTGCGCCTGCGCCGATGACTACGAATTTGCAATCCGCCAGGTTTCGTCCTGTCAGCTTAGCGGCGTTAATTAAGCCTGCCAACACAACGACAGCCGTGCCGTGTTGATCGTCGTGGAAGACTGGAATATCTAATTCTGCCTTCAATCGTTCTTCAATTTCAAAGCATTTTGGTGCGGCGATGTCTTCGAGGTTGATGGCGCCGAAACTTGGCGCGATGGCTTTAATCGTGGCAATGATTTCTTCTGGTTCGTGAACATCTAACACAATTGGCACTGCGTCGACATTGGCAAAATGCTTAAATAGCAAAGCTTTTCCTTCCATAACTGGCATGGCAGCTTTTGGTCCCAAATTACCCAAGCCCAAAATTGCTGAGCCGTCTGAGATTACGGCGACTAAATTGTTTGTCCAAGTGTACTTTGGCAAATCGGCTGGATTTTCGGCAATTGCTTGGCTGACTGCACCGACACCAGGGCTGTAATAAGCGCTAAGCTTGTCGCGATTAAGCTCTTCTTTATCTCTGAGGCTAGTCGTAATTTTACCTTTGTATTTTTCGTGTAGTTCGAGTGCTAATTTATTGTAATCCATAACTATATTATACTCCAATTTTATTTAATTGATATTTCTTCAGATTTGTGTTATTATCTTATGTAATTGTACGAGAGTTAAATATTCGAGTCTTGTTTGACGTGGAGCCGCAGAGGTACAACTGCGTGGCCAGTCGGAGCGAGTTCGGAAGATAGGAAAAAATTATGAGTTTTGAGTTAATCAACAAAATCAACCAAGCGCAAAAAAAGCAAGCAGTTGTCGATGCTCGCAGTGGTGACACAGTTCGTGTTTACCAGAAAATTAAGGAAGGCAACAAAGAGCGTATTCAGATGTTCGAGGGCGTTGTTATCCGCACCGACAATAAAAAATCACACACATCACGCATTACGGTTCGAAAGATCGCTTCAGGCGTTGGCGTTGAAAAGTCATTTTTGATGCACAGTCCACTGATTGAGAAGATCGAGATTGTTCGTCGTGCTAAGGTTCGCCGCAAGTTCTTAAGCTTCCTTCGCCAGCGTAGCGGTAAGTCAGCTCGCTTGACGGCTAAGAATTTCGATCGCGCTGCTGTTAATGACATTCATGACGTTAAGGCGGAAGCGGAAGCTGAACGCTTGAAGGAAGAAGCTGCTCAGGCTGCTGCTGCAAAACAGGCTGAAAAAGATGCCGCTCAGGCTGAACTTGACGCTAAGGCTGCCGAGGTCGCAGCTCGCCATAAAGACGCGTAATTGTCAATTGGTTAATCGTTAAAACCGTCTCTTAATCTGAGGCGGTTTTCTCATGTTATAATCTCAATATGGCAATATTTCATTATATATCCGTCCTTGTTCCGACGACTTTAGCTGTGGCGACGCCTTATGTTTTGAAGAAAAACGGCTTTGATGATGAGAAAAAATATCGCTGGCTACTTTACGCAGCGTGTTTGTTGTTTTTCGTATCTTGGTATTTGCCGTCGCCGTTAATTGACGGGCAGGACACTAGTTTTACGACGCACTTTGTGGGCGGTGGGCTATTCACGGGGCTATTCTGGGCGTATTTGGTTTCGTCGATGAAATGGCGAGCGCATTGGCTGGTGATGGTGTTTTCAGCCTTCGCTTTAGTTTCGGCGTTGGGTTACATTAACGAATTGGCGGAATTATTTATGGTCAAGGCAGGTTTGGCGAGTATAAAATTGGACGACACGAATTGGGATATTTTGGCGAATACGTTAGGCACGGCAACAATTTGGATTGGCTGGATTGTCGTGGATTTTATGACGAAAAAGGGAAGATTGCCGGGTGATTCTGGGGATTGATGAAGTCGGGCGCGGCGCGTGGGCTGGACCGTTGGTAATTGGCGCGGTGGTTTTGGGCGGCGCTGAAATTGAAGGGCTTGATGATAGTAAAAAATTGACTAAAAAACGCCGTGAATTGCTTGATGAGGAAATTCGCGAGCAAGCGTCGGCTTGGGCTCTCGGCTGGGTTTCTGCTAAGGAGCTGGACGATATAGGAATGAACGAGGCGCTTAAATTGGCAACTCGGCGCGCAGTCAAAGAAATTCAAGCGAAATGTCAGAAAAGCGGCTCGAAGTTTGATGAGATTATTATCGATGGGACGGTCAATTTTTTGGCGGGTACACCGCTAGAAAAGTATGTAACAATTATAGCGAAAGCCGACGGTCTGATTCCGAGCGTTTCGGCGGCGTCGATTATTGCTAAGGTGGCTCGTGATAAATTCATGGCAGAGCAGGATGATATTTATCCGGGATATAATTTTTCTTCACACGTTGGTTATGGAGTGGCGAAGCATCGAGTGGCTATTGATAATCTGGGTGTGACTCCGCTACATCGGTTGAGTTTTGCGCCGCTGGCTAAATATGCTAATGTTGAGGCGAATTCGCAAAATGTGCCTGACGACGGAAAAACTAAAAACCAGCAAAAAGACACGACGCGTCAAATTGGCGACAAAGGTGAACAGGCGGCGGCGGATTGGTTGGTGGCTGATGGTCATGAAATTATAGAACGGAATTGGCGAACGCGGTATTGCGAAATTGATATTGTTAGTAAAAAAGACAAAGTTTTATATTTTACAGAGGTCAAATATCGGAAAAATGACAATTTCGGCGACGGCTTGGCGGCAATTACAAATAAAAAACAGCAGCAAATGCGTTTTGCTGCTGAAATATTCATTGTCAAAAATGCGCAGTATGAAAGCTACGATATGCAAATGTTGGCAATTTCTGTTGATGGAAATCCGCCCGTGGTTAAAGAGTGTGTGGTGTTGGAATAGTGTGTTCGCTTTCGTCGTTTTCGACTCATCAGCATAGACACGCATCTATGGAGCGAATATGATAAGTGAGAAAAAGGTATGGTTCTACTACCATATTCGCTGGTGGTCTACTTTAGACCTGAATCAGCGAGAACGCTTGTGTGCGTCCTCGGGCAACGCAACTAGCTGGAAGCTGATCATATACCCTTTTTTGTATTGACCGAAGAATTCCTCGAACTCCTCCTTGGCATCCACGCAGACGGCTAGCTTGAAAATAAGCCTATCGCACAAGGCCTATAGGTGATGCTTGGGCGGTAGCTGGCGAATGGCCTCATCGTAGTTGTGAGTGTTGATGAATTCACCAACTGTACCGTTGGTGATATCCTCAACCGGGTTGTAGTAGACGCCCATCTTAGGGCCACCTTTCTCTCGAACTTATCAAAGTGCGCTTTCGGACAAAACATTTGTTCCGTCAACAAAAGCTGTATTCATTTGTATCACAAATAAAATAAAATGTCAATAGATTTTGTCAAAAATGTGGCATAATATATCACAGTGTTGTTTGCAAAGCAGAGAGTACGTCCGCCTTATCTCGCTCAATCAACTCGACGCGTGCTGATATTTCGGTAATTCCCAGCTTAATCGTTCTGGTGAGGGCTGGAATATTTTCCATCGGTTCAAAGAATTGTCGAAAGTCGTTAAGTTCGTCAGTTGTCAGTAGAGCCGTGGCGGCATAGCGAATGAAATCGTCGTAACTTTTATCCTCACCAAACGTATCTTCGACCCACGCCCAGTTTTCTTTCAGCCAATTCCACGCAATCTGGCGGCTTTCTCTGGTGCGAATCAAATACACGAACCAACGGCTGGCGTCTTGCGGGCGGATAATATCGGAATCTTTAATATTGGCAAGAATTTTTTCTGCTGTTTCAGGGTTTTTGGTGGAAGTTAGTCCAATTGCAATATCATTCTGCAGGTCATTTGACGGCGTGTTCTTATATGTAGCAAAGAGATTTTCAATCATCTCTGGCGTCTCGAAATTCCTCACGTTTGCGCTGATAATTAAAGCTCGAATTTCTGTCGGTAAGTCTTTCAATTTATTATTGTCAAAACGCGTTTTTGCTTCGTCCAAAACTTCTTTATCTTCGCTATACATCACCAAACTCAGAGCCGTGGTGCGCCGCTCGCGGTCGTCATCCGATTCGCCAGCTTTTTCATCCCAGCCAAGCTCTTCAAATGTGGCGTGCGCAAATTCTCCAGAAATTTTCTTTAATGAATCTCTGGCGGCGCCATTGTCATCAACGAATTTTCGCAGTTCTGTCAAAGCGCTGGCCGCCATACCGAAGACTTTTTCGTTGGTTTCGGTTTTTAGCGACAATGCCAATGGAAGTAGTGACGTCGAGTTTTCAAATCCAGCGCGGGCGAGTATCGTCGCGTCCTGTAAGATGCAAATCTTATCCAGGGTTGGCAACTCTGTAATGTTCTTCAATAAATATTCGCGAGTGGATTCGTCATATTTAGTGACGAAGTGGGCGCTTAAGCCGCAGTTTAATTGCAATGGCTTTTCAACAGAAACGGTGGTTTCTTTTTGATTTAGAACCTTTACGTCAAGTGGCTGGTTTGCGAATAATGGAATCGGCCATAATGCGCCAGATGGTTGGTGTTCGCCGATGAAGAATCGCTCCTGACTTAAAGTCGCCGCGTCGTGGCTGCTTGAAACTGATACGACAGGAAGGCCAGGTTGGGAAATCCAAGCGTTCATCAGATTGACGATTGGCTGACCACTGGCTGATTCTAACTCTTGCCATAAGTCATTCCCGACGGTATTTTTATACGCGAATTTTTCAAAATATGATTTAAGTCCAGCGCGAAATGCCTCTTCGCCGATAAGTTTTCTAACCATAACAAGCAGCCGTCCGCCCTTAGCATAAACAATCGCTGGGTCAAACAAAGTGCTGATTTCATCTGGATGATTGACGTCGGCTTGAACTGATTGAACGCTATCCAAGCTATCACGCCTGAGTGCGGCCGTTACTTCATTCGTGGCAAAATCTTCCCACATATGCCAATCCGGCTGAAGCGCGTCAATTGCTACATATTCCATCATATTGGCAAAGCTTTCGTTGAGCCACAAGTCGTTCCACCACTGCATGGTAACCAAATTGCCAAACCATTGATGGCTAAGTTCGTGCGCGATAACCGTGGCAATGAAGCGCCTGGATGATTCTGGAGTCAATTCTGGGTCTGCAAGCAAACAACTTTCGCGGTAAGTAATTAATCCCCAGTTTTCCATGGCACCAGAGGAAAAGTCGGGAAGAGCGACGTGGTCGGATTTTGGCAATGGATATTTGACGCCGAAATATTCGTCATAAAAATCGATTGAGCGAGTGGCGATATCTAACGCAAAATCTAAGGTATTTTCATTCTGAGCTGGCGTCGCCCAGACGTTGACCTCAACGCCAGACTTGGTGCGGGCGGTTTTTTTGTGTAATTCACCGATGACGAAAGCCAGAAGATAGCTACTCATTCGCGGTGTTTTCTCAAATGCCGTCGTGAGAGAATTGTCATTTTCCTCTTGGTGCTTTACGGGCATATTTCCCAAAACTGTTATTCCTGGGCGAGTTATTAGCGTCAAATCATATTCAGCTTTGGCGGCTGGCTCATCAACGCAAGGGAAAACTTCGCGGGCGTGGTGTGATTCAAATTGAGTTGCGAAGAGTTGTTTTTTAACGCCGTCGTGAGTGAAGTAGCAAGGATATAAACCGTGCATTGCGTCGGTGATGGTTCCAGAAAAATTGATGTGAATTGTGTGATTTCCGTTTTTAAGGTTCGGCTGGGATAATCTCAATTCGTCAAACTCACCGAATGAAACGTCGGCGGGCTGATTGTCGATTGTGGACGATTGAATTGTTAAGCCTTTGGAATGTAGCGAAATTGATTCGCCGGTGGAATCGCCAGAAATGATAACTGTGCCAGAAAATTCTTTTTCCTCGGCGCGTGTTAAATCGAGAGTTAAGTTGTAATGATTTGGTGTGAATGTGTCAAGTAAGCGTGGAACTTTAGTCATAGTTTAATTATAATACAGTCATGAGGGTGAATAAAATACGACGTCGGCAAGTGGTGATTGCGCTGGTAATTTTGATAGTCGGCGTGGCGGTTTGGGCTTCGCGAATTTCACAACCCGAACCTCAGACAATTCAAACTTCAACGCAACGAGAATTATTTGGTAATTCGAACGCCAGAGCGGAATTGGAAAAGATAGAAATTAAAGGACGTGCGCCAAAGACTGGCTATTCCAGAAAGCAATTCGGCAACGGCTGGGGCAAAATTAACGGCTGCTCTGTGCGGGAAGTGATTCTGGCGCGAGATTTGACGGATGAGAAAATTGATGAAAAATGTCGAGTTTTGTCGGGTGTGCTGAATGATCCGTACACTGGTCAAACAATCCAATTTCAGCGCGGCGAAAAAACCAGTTCTAAGGTTCAGATTGATCACGTCGTGGCTTTGAGCGATGCTTGGCAAAAGGGTGCGCAGCAAATTTCTCCAGAGGAGCGAGAGAAATTGGCGAACGATCCATTGAATCTGTTGGCGGTTGACGGCCCAGCAAATCAAGCCAAAGGTGACGGCGACGCGGCGACTTGGCTGCCGAGTAATAAATCTTTTAGGTGCCAATATATCGCGCGACAAGTGGCTGTGAAACGAAAATATCACTTGTGGGTAACGGAAGCGGAAAAAAGCGCGATGTCGGGCATTCTGGAAAAGTGCGTGGAAGTAAATTGACAAAATGAAAAATTTTTAATACAATGAGAAAGTACTAATCCGG
>CAUUAX010000004.1:0-44339 GCA_963543285.1 uncultured Candidatus Saccharibacteria bacterium | reverse complement strand
CTCGTTTCGCGCTCGCCCGCGGAAGAGCATTCACGCCGTTTGGCATTAAAGTAACATCGTAGGTGTAATCTTCAGTCTGCCAAGATTCCAATTGATCACGACTTTTGCGCGACAGGGCAATCACCGCATTCGCCTTGCTGTACAAAATAGTAATAACACGCTCAATTATATCTTTATTCCATTTCGTTACGCCACTACGCGGACGATAAAGCTTGGCAACTTCCAGCAAATCTTGTCCGTTCAATTTCACCGACAATGGAAAAACTACTCCCGTCAACGCCAAAACTCCTGGCAAAACCGCAGGATAATGATCGACGAATTCATATAGATCCGTGCAATGCTGAATAATCAAAGGAATATTATTTTTCTTCGCCGCCTTCACGCCCAATAGACCAATTTGCGACGGCGTAAAAATATGAACAACGTCCAGATGCATATTAGCAATTTGACGCTGCACCACAGGAGGGAAGAACACCGACGTGTCGTAATCATCAAAAAACGCGCCCGTAATTGAGCGGAAACGAATTATTCGGCTATTCTCATCTTCGTGGAGAAGTTCGGCTTGCTTGGACGGACTAATAGACTTTGCTGGACAAAAAACATAAACCTCATGCCCCAAAGCTTCCAGCTCACGCTTTAATGATTCAACAACGTAAACGATACCGTTAATGGACGGTCTGTAGCTGTCCGTAAAAAGTCCTATCCTCATAATGTCCCCATTATACCATTTATATCAGCGATCGATAAAATTCGACCAATCGCTCGGCGCCAGCACTGCTATCAAAACGTTCAGCAATTTTCTCAGCACCAAGTTGCGCTTTCTTATAAGCTTTCTTATCTTTGCGCAATTTACTGATCAACTCCAAGAACTCATCATCCGTTTTCGCCATAACAGCGTCGCCCTTAAATGTGTCGTTATATTGCGGAATGTCGCGCAGAATGATCGGCAAGCCAGCGCCAGCCGCTTCCAAGACGCACATAGGATGATTTTCCTGCATAGCTGGCAGAACAAAAACGTCGGCAGCGACATAATAGTCACGAACACTCTCCAAAGGTATAACACCAGTTACAGTGAGATTATTCGGCGCATTTTTTATCATATTTTGCATGGCGTTATAATCCGCGCCCAAATTCTTAAACGGAATTCCTCCCACCCAGAAAAACTTTACATCTGACATTTCTTTGGCAGCTTTTATTAAAATATCCAAACGTTTTCGCGGCTGCACTTGACCATTTCCCATAACCACAAAATCATCATCTTTCAAACCAAGCTTTTTCCGAGCCGACTTTTTCTCCGCAGCAGAATGCTTATATCTCGACATATTTATCGTATTGTAAAGAACTTTCGTCTTTGATACGTGCATGTCATTTATCAACTCATCAGCAACCATACCAGAGCAAGCCAAAACCAAATCAGCCTTTTTGTAAAAGAATTTTAGCCACGCTCGACCTAAAGGCTTCCAATATTTCGCGCCTTTAATTGAGCCAATAAAACTATCCGGCACAATGTGAGCAGAAACAACTTTTTTGCCACCTTTTTTCATCAAATGTCGAAACGAATACAAACCCATAGTCTGGATATGAACAATGTCAGCAGGACGATCAGAATTCACTTCAACATCAATATCTTTTCTTTTACGCAGCGCGTCCGTAATCTCTTTGTAAGCCGTATGCACACCGTGACCCTGAACGGTAAATTCGCTCTCAGAAATCATATTAACAATTAGTTTTTTATCGTCTTTCTTACTCATACCTACAGTATAGCAAATAATTATTCCGCCAATATCAATTCGGCAACCAGTTCTGGACTATCCAACACCGACAAATGTCCCGTATCAAGCTCCACAAATTTATCAATTTTTACACCATCGGCGGCGTTCACAGGAAGCGAAATCTTATCCCGTCGCCCAACTATCAATCCCGTAAACTCGCGCTCAGAAATAATAATTTTATTGCCTCGAGAAATGTCCCGCGCAATTTTCGATTGCTCCAAATATTGCCGCCGCGTTACTCGCGTATTTTTCGTCAGCCACCGTATCAAATCCACGGTGTTTTTCCGTCTATTATTCACCAAACACAGCCCACGAAATACCGAAAAATAATAGTTCAAATAGATATATTGGCTCATCCGACGAGTACGGTAAAAGAACGACGAGGAAATTCTCGACATAACCGAAGTTTTCATCGGAGGACTGATGTACCAAATTTTCCGGCATCGCATTTTATTTGCCGCCAAACATCCAAGCGAATGGGCGACAATCTCGTCAATTGATATGCCTTTACCGCCAAAAGCCGACATCAAATTCATCGCCCAATTTTCGATATCGCTCATTTTCATATTTTTTATCAATTGACTTCTACCGTGAGAAGGCAAATCAACAAACACCAAATTCGCGTCATTTTTCAGGTGATAAGCCAGCGGAATCATCCCGTGAAAATCGCCACCAATGCCGTGAATTAGCAAAATAGTTTTATTCGAGCCGCCTTGATAAAAATAATAAGCAGTTTTCACGCCTCCGACGTCCATAAAGCCGCTTGATATTTCGCCCAAAAACTTATCGTACATTGGTAGCATATTCATTAAATTATATCATCACGGTATAATAAAATTATGAAGCTTTTCTCTTGGAACGTAAACGGCATTCGTGCAGTTATAAATAAGGGTGAATTCGCGAAGTTTATTAACACGTACGATCCAGATATTCTATGTCTACAGGAAACTAAGGCCGCCAGAGATCAGGTTGAAATTGACCTGCCGAATTATCACGAGCATTTTTATTCCGCCGCCAAAAAAGGCTATTCTGGCACGGCAATTTTCTCAAAAATCCCGCCTCTAAGCTGGCGCGACGGTTTTCCGCCGACCACCATTGAAAGGTTTGATTTGACGGACGATGAGTACGGTAATCCAGCCGACGAAGGCCGAATTATCACCGCTGAGTTTGACGATTTTTGGGTCGTCAATTGCTACACTCCAAATTCAAAAGGAGATTTGAGCCGATTGGATTTGCGATATAAAAAATGGGACAAGGCGGTGTTGGCTTATCTGGAAGAATTGGAATTGTCAAAGCCAGTCCTTTATTGTGGCGATATGAACGTGGCGCACCAGGAAATTGACTTGGCAAATCCAAAACCCAACGTCGGCAAGCACGGCTTCACCGACGAAGAACGGGAGGGTTTTCAGAACTATTTGGACGCTGGATTTGTTGACACTTTCCGGGCGACTTTCCCTGAAAAAACTGGTGCGTATAGCTGGTGGACGCATTGGGCGAATGCCAGAGCGCGAAATGTTGGTTGGCGGATTGACTATTGGCTGGCGTCGCGCGAAATCGCAAATCGCGTTACTAATCCGCAAATTCATCCAGAACAAATGGGCAGCGATCATTGTCCGGTGAGCATTGAGGTAAATTTGTAATAGATATGAAATTTTGGCAAAAACAAGAACCAGGGAAGCCACTTTTTCCAGATGTCGAATGGAACAAGCCAGAGCGACGCGACCAAGCAGGAAAAATAGGAATCATCGGCGGCAATAAATTAGGCTTTTTGGCGGTGGCAGAAAGTTACCAAGAATCCCTTAAAACCGGCGTAGGCGAGGCTCGCGTTTTATTGCCTGACGCCTTGAAAAAAAATGTTCCCGCGAATATGACTGACGTGCTATTCGCGCCGACAAATCAGTCGGGAAGCTTGGCAAACGAAGCGCTCGCTGAAACTTTGGCGCTGGAAAGATGGGCGGACGTATTGCTATTATGCGGCGACGCTGGACGAAATAGTCAAACGGCAATTGTCTACGAAGAATTGATCAAAAAGTCAGAAATTCCCGTCGTGCTGACGCGAGATGCGATTGACCTTGTACAAAATAGTTTTCAGGAAATTCTGGACAATCCGCACGTGGTTTTCATAGCAAGTCTGGCGCAAGTTCAGAAAATATTCCGCGCAATTTTTTATCCAAAAATGATTACGTTCAGCATTCAATTGTCGCAACTCGTTGAAGCGCTTCACAAATTCACCATCACGTACCCCGTAACCATTTGCGTTTTTCATGCCGACAATTTAATAATCGCCCACAGCGGAGATGTCGTCACCCAAAAATGGGACGCACCAATGGCAATTTGGCGGGGAACCGTCGGCGCCTGCGCCGCAAGCTACTTGATTTGGTCGCCGAAAGCGCCACTAGCAGCAATCAGCACCGCTATCTGCAAAATGTAGCCTCGCATAAATATCCGCTTGACATTACGTACAATTAGTTGTATTATACTACCAAGCTTCCACTTGTGACTTGTCAAGGGCGGAAGTAGCCCTTGGTCGTGAGTGAAGCACTTCTTGAAAGGAAGCAGCATCATGAAGATTGGACCGCTGCTCATCATGATCGTGACAATCGCTACGATCATAATCGCCCCCGCCGCGGCCGGAGCGGTAATCGGGATGCTAATCGCGCCCATACTCTCCATAGATATCACCCCCGCAGCACTCATTGGGGCGTTAGGTGGATTCTGTGCCAGCTCTGCGTTCCTGCTGAATGCAGGGCTGAATGGGAAAAAGGAACAGGGGCTGCAGTAAAAGCCCGCAGAGAAGACAGCTTGCCTGGAAGGCTACAAAGCCTCGGCGTAGCGCCTCTGCGGGCTGTTTTCTTTGCATAAAAAAATCGCCCAAAATGGACGATTATCACCTGAAGCTGCCTCTGGTACCGCGGGCCGGACTTGAACCGGCACGAGCTATTGCTCACCAGATTTTGAGTCTAGCGCGTCTACCAATTCCGCCACCGCGGCACAAGAGAACGCTCCAAGCTACCGTATGATTGTAACACAACCAGCAATTTCTCACAAGCACGACTTTTATTTGATATCAATTTGACGTATAATAAAAGAAGTTATGTATCCGACGGATGATCAATCAAACGGTCGAGTGGGCATGCCGGTATCAGATCAGCGCCGATCTCTCACGCCGCCAACTCGCGACTCAGCAGCCTCACGAAATGCCGCTGCTGATGTTATTCGTGGTCAACTTGACGCTATTTATTCCAGATCAGAAGAACAGAATTCCGCACCAGAAAAGCCTCAGGTGCAACCATTTTCCGCTCAATTGCAATCAAAACCTGAAGTCCGATCAGAACAGCCTAAGGCACAAATATCCAAACCTCAGCAAATTTCAGCGGCGCCACAACCAGAGCTAAAAAAAGACACCGTCAATCACGCTATGCGGACGGCGCCAATTGCCCAAACCCAGATTCAGCCAAATCCACAAATTAGTAATTCCGCACCCGCAAATCAAACCACTCAATCTCAAAATTCAACCATTCACACTCAAGTTTCGGCGGACCAATGGAAGCAATACCACAGCGCTTGGCAGAAATATTATCAGATGTATTACGAGCGTTACTACGCGGGCGACATCGCGGCAAAAAACCGTGAAATTTCTCGATTGACGAAGGAAAGTCAGAATATCACGTCAGTAGTCAGCGAAGACGAGCCTCTGGACCCACAAAAAACAGCCATAAAAGAACTCCGCAGTCAAATTCAGCAAAAAGTTCGCGACTCCGCTAATAAGGTGAAAAAATCCCGACATTTTGTTCCAGCGATTGCTGGATTATCGGTGCTATTAGTCTTCATGTTTTTGCAATATAACCGCATCATTTTCGGCGCGGTCGCAGCCTACACAACACCTGGCGCAATTAACCCGCAAAACATCATCGTTGACGCCTCCACTGACGTAACTGTCGGACCAGAACCTAGGATTATCATCCCAAAGATTAACGTTGACGCGCCAGTTATTTACGGCGCCGCTAGTGACACGAAATCGCAATCAAAAGCCATGGAGAAGGGAGTAGCTCACTTTTCAATTCCTGGCGCCAGTGCCGTGCCAGGCGAAGTCGGAAATGCCGTATTTGCCGCACACTCCAGTAACGACGCTTTTGCTGGCGGTGATTATAAATTTGTCTTCGCTCAGAATGAAAAGTTGGTCAAGGGCGACATTATTTACATGAATTATAATGGAAAGCGCTACACTTACAAGGTAACATCAACAGAAGTTGTTATGCCAACCGAAGTTTCAAAAGTTCAGATTAATACAGATAAGCCAATGCTGACGCTTGTAAGCTGTGTGCCTTTAGGAACCGCAGAAAAGCGACTTCTTATCTTCGCAGAACAAATCAGCCCAGACCCAAGCAAAGCTACCGCGACTTCAGAATCCAGCTCAAATCAACAACAAAGCAACAAATCAAATATCCCAGGAAAACCCGAGCCGACTTTGCTTGAGAAATTATTCGGCAGTCGATAAATTAGCTATTTAATTAAATAGCCCAACAGATCCATTGTCCATATTCATTTTACTCAGGACAATTTTTCCAGAAGCGTTGGTCGTCAATCCGTAAACGTATCGCTGATTCGAGGACAAAACAGAATCCAAACCAGGCTTAACGCTTATCAACGTATGAGCGTTCGTGCCGTCAAACTCGCGAATCTCCATTTTTCCCGACGCAGAAACGCTACGAATATAGAAATTGTCAAGCCACTTCACTTCCTGCGCCACACCGACATTAAACGCGCTCGACAATTCTTTACGCTCCAAATCGTAAGTTTGCAGTACCGCGCCGTTTTGCGCCACGATAAATCGCCCAGCATTGTCCATCATTACATTCGCAGTCGCATTATCAGTTTTAATGGTCTTTGCTGTTTTTAAGAACTCTTTTTGGCGATCCTTAGAATCTGAAATCTCACCTCTGTAAATTGTCATATTTTTGCCATCAGTCAAGACTACGGTGTCTTTATTGAAATAGCGAGAAATTCGAATTACTGGGGTAGAATCAGTAGTAAAAGTGCCAATCACAAACGGTTCTTTCCAATCTCGCTTCCAAATTCCTGCCACTTTTTTACCGTTAATAACAGCCACGTAAGACAAACGATCGTCGCCGTAAAGCTTGAAAGATTCGACGCCAGTCAAGATTGGGCTGGAAATTGTCGAGCTATCAAGATCAACTCGCCTCAATTCGCCAGTTTCCTGCAAGGCGTAAACCGTGTGCGCGCCAGTTCCCGCAAAGCTGATTTGCTTAATTCCAAAACCGGTCATTGCTGTTACGTCAATAATTTTCTCCGGATTTTCTCTATCAAAAACCAGCCACTGCACGCCAGTAGCGTTATTTTCCGCTGGATACGAATGCTTCACTAGCGCGTAACGAGAATCGCGGTCCCACTCCGACACAGTAAACGTATGATTGTCAGAAGACAGGGAATAGCCAGCCAAAACGCTTGTGCTTAATGCGTGTTCCGTGAATTTTTCCTTATCTTTGTTCGTGTCGCGAATGTCGCCAATTGTCAAAATCGGAGTTTTATCTTTAACGCCAAATCCCATCAAGAAATTGCCAGCTGGCGACAGAGAAACAGATTGCAATGAGTCAAACGTTTTTACCTCGGTAGTTTCGCGTTTCGTCGGAATCAGTCTGGCGTAATTCAAATTCGTAACAGTATCAGACTTGATACTCAGCGTTTTTTGCCACGGTTCGTATTTATCCAATTTCATCGAAAAAGTGTGCTTGCCAGGAAGAACGGTGCTTTTCGTTGGAGTGCGGCGCAGCTCCATATCGTCAACATAAACCAGCGCCCCGCCAGGATGTGATTCATATTGGACAAGTCCAGTTTGTTGCAATTCTTTCGTGTTTGGATCAAACGTATAGCCGAGCATTCTAAACGTCAAAAACGTAAGAAGAATTATAAGTGATAATGTCATCAGCGTGTACACAAAGGTCCGCCGCGCGAGCTCTTTAGTGCGATTCTTTTTCTGGTACATAATTACGGAAATTATAACATATTTTTACACTTGAAAAAACCTTAGGCGATTTGTACTATAATATATAGGAATAAACATTAGGGGGATTAATGGCAAGTAAAAACTACGTGGTTATCAATGGACGAGCTTACAATACTATTACCGGAATGGTGATGGATGATATTAAGATTGAAAAATCTGAAATAGAAAAAGAACAATCAATCAGTAAGCGTGGTACATCTGTATCAAATATTCACGCCGCACACGTTCAAAAATCCAGCACATTGAATCGCCGGCACGTTAAAATGCCGCAGCGTACGCCATTAGCCGCCAAACCCCAGAAGGCTCGCGTCGACGTGAAACAACATGTCGCCGTGAAGAAGTTTTCTACGCCAATTGTTAGCAAGCCAGCTCCTCAGAAAATTGCTATTAACCGCCCAGCCGAAACTCACCCTGTTACTCGTCGCGCTCAACAAAGACCTTTTAGCGTCAACACTAAATTGCGAAAAGGACGCCAGCCTCTGGCCATGAGTAATAATCCGCTTGTCGCTACAGCTCCGCAAAAAATAGAAAAACCAGTCGCAAAAACCGCTCATCAATTGAAAAACGAAGCGATTGAGAAAGCTTTGTCGAATGAGATTATCAGCAATAAAAAAGCACGTCGACGCCAGAAAAAGGGCGGCGCCTTACGTTGGTTGAATACGTTTTCTGTTGGTTTTGCGGTGATGCTACTCGGTGGCTATTTAACATATCTGAGTATGCCAAATATTTCCATAAAAATGGCAGCCGTTCAATCAGGAATTGACGCCAAATATCCAGGCTACAAGCCAGACGGCTACGCACTGAATGGACCTATCAAATTCAAATCGGGCGAGGTCTCTATGAAATACGCCTACGCCGACGGAAGTTCAGGATACACCATAACTCAGCAAAAAAGCGGCTGGAATTCATCAGCAGTGAAAGAATTCTTCTCTGAAAAGCACAAGAATCCAAACACTACAATGATCGACGGATTGACAATTTACAGCGGCGGGAAAGAAGCGGCTTGGGTGAACGGCGGAATCCTATATCAAATCAGCGGCGACGCAAACCTCTCAAGCAGTCAAATTGAAAAAATCGCCACTAGTCTGTAACTCATCAGATAACGTGCTATAATTTATTCATGACTATTAGAACTCGTTTTGCGCCAAGTCCGACTGGCTATATTCACTTAGGTAACGTCCGCACCGCGCTATACACATACCTTGTTGCCAGGGCGCATCAGGGAGATTTCATCTTACGCATTGAAGACACAGACCAAGCTCGGTTCGTTGAAGGCGCGGAAGAAATGATTTTGGAAACCTTAAATTGGCTAGGGCTGAATTGGGATGAAGGACCAACCCTTAACAATCCAAAAGAAGAGTCTGGCAATTTTGGTCCATATCACCAAACGGATCGCCGCGACATTTACATAAAATGGGCAAAGAAAATGATTAGCGAAGGACTAGCTTACGCCGATCCGTACACGCCTGAAGAAGTGCAAGTTTTCCGCGACAAAGCCAAGGCTGAAAAACGAGCATTTTTATATCGCGACCATCGTCCAGAAAATCCGCCAGAGTGGCAACTTGGAATGCCGCTTCGCTTCAAAGTTCCGGAAATTAAGCGGTATTCTTGGACGGACGCCGTTATGGGCGAGTTGTCGGCTGGCCCAGAAGCTTTGGACGATTTCATTTTGATTAAAGCGGATGGTCTGCCAACCTACAATTTCGCGCACATCATTGACGATTTTGAGATGCAAGTTACGCACGTGATTCGCGGCTCGGAATATATTGCCAGTACGCCTAAATATCTATCGCTTTACGAAGCGCTTAAAATTACGCCGCCGATTTTGGCGCACGTGCCACACATTATGGCGCCATCGGGAAATAAAAAACTTGGCAAGCGTGACGGCGCTAAAAGCGTAACTGAATATCGATCAGAGGGAATTTTGCCAGAAGCGATGCTTAATTTCTTAGCGCAACTTGGGTGGAATGACGGCACGGAGCAGGAAATTTTCAGTAAAGCCGAACTGATTGAAAAGTTCTCGCTTGATCGCGTTCAAAAATCTGGCGCGCGATTTGACGAACAGCGACTCATTTGGCTGAATGGTCAATGGATCCGCTCGCTTAGCTTGGACGATCTTTATTCTCGCTGCCAATCATTCTGGGGCGAAGAAGCCAAAAACGCTGATGAATCATATAAAAAGCGCGTTCTGGAATTGGCGCAAGATCGCTTGAAGACATTGCAGGATTTGCCAAAATTAACAAGTTACTTCTTCGTCGAGCCTGAAATTGACACGGAATTGATTGATGGAAATAAGCAACTTCGTAAATTGACCGACGACGAACGACGAGAGTTATTGTCAATTGCTCGCCAAGAATTCGAGAAAATTACAGATTGGACGCCAGAAACAATTCAGAATTGCCTTAATCAATTGCTGGAAATGACAGGACAGAAGCCGGGAATTTTGTTTAGTCTGGCGAGAATTGTGACGACGTGGGCGCCGTTTAGTCCGCAACTTAACGACACACTGGCGCTAATTGGCAAGGAAAAAACTCTGCAAAGAATCGATAATTATCTACAAAAATAGTTTATTCGTGCGCCGAAAATGCTATACTAAGCATAAGCATGAATGTTGAAAAAATAGATAAATCAGGACAAAAAAAGAACGCCCGCTGGGAGTCGTTCAAAGAATGGGTAAAAAAGCATATTCTGGCAATCGTGCTCGTGGTGAGTGCGATGGTTATTGCTGGAGTTTTCATAATTGCAATTCACTCCATAAAATACGAGCAGACCACTAGCGTGGAGCTGAAATTGCCAGCTAAAAAACCCGCGCCGAAGAAGCTTTATTCGCCATTGACTGGAATGGAAATCGCGAACGAAGCCGCTGCGAAGCTACCTGTAACTGGCGTGATGATTGAGAATAGTCCAGCCGCCAGACCGCAGTCAGGGCTGAAGAAAGCTGGCGTGGTTTACGAAGCCGTGGCGGAGGGCGGAATTACTAGGTTTTTAGCTCTGTATCAAGGGGAGAAACCTGCGCTGATCGGTCCAGTACGAAGCTTGAGATTATACTATTTGAGCTGGGCGGCACCATATCAGGCGTCAATCGCACACGTCGGCGGAAGCCCCAACGCTTTATCTCAAGTCAGAAACGGCAATTATCGCGACATCGACCAGTTCTTTAACGACGGATCATATTGGCGATCTCGCGACCGCTACGCGCCGCACAACGTCTATACTTCAGGAGAAAAACTTGACCAATTGAATAGCGCAAAAGGCTATAACAATTCCGAATTCACCAGCTTCGCGCGAGCAGACGGCAAGCTCGTCGAATCGCCAAACGCCACATCTGTGAACATAAACCTCAGCGGCTCACTCTACAACACCTCATACGCTTACGACAAGGCGTCAAATTCTTACCTCAGGAGCATGGCTGGCGCGCCACACACTGACAGGGAAGATGGACAAATTGCTCCAAACACCGTTGTAGCTATGGAAGTTGGCGTTGAAGCTCGGGCTCAAAATTACGATGGATACGAAGACATCAAAACGACGGGATCCGGCAAAGCTTACATTTTCCAAAACGGCACAGTCGTCACCGCCACTTGGTCAAAAGCGGACATAAATTCGCCGCTTAAATTGACAGACGAATCCGGAAAAGACATCGCCTTGAATCGCGGACAAACATGGATTGCAGCCTTCACGCCAGGAAGGGGAAGTGTTTCATGGCAATAGATCCGGCATCTAAAACCCTGCGCGAGTACAAACAATATTATTACCGAAAAGTCATATTAGTCCTATTATCAGCGAGCGCCTGCATCATATTAGGACTAGGAATAGCGCTCCACTTCACGGCAATTTCCGTATCCCAGCTAAATTTCTGGATTATCATTTTAATTACCGCTATCTTGCAAATCCTATTTTCAATTTCTATCGTTAAAATCATCGCTGCGCCGCTTAATAAAATTCTGGCGGCGCTTTCTCATAAAATTGGCGAACCGACGACCGACACTCCGCCAAATCCCAACGATAAACGCTACGAAAAAACTGGATTTAAGACGGCGCTTCAGGCAATTTATGGCGATTATCAACCAGAGCAAAAACCAGTTAACGACGACAAGCCAAAAATTCCGCTCACTCAAGCTCTGAATCAAGCAAGCACTGGCGTCGTGATTCTTAATTCTAATCAGAAAATTATCTTCGCCAATTCCGCCGCTCCAATTTCCAGAAACGCAAAAGGCGAGGATTTTCTGGCGCTTGATTTTCTAAACGAACCGAGCATTTCCGATTGGCTTCACGAAATCGCCAATGAGAAAATTAAAGCCGAGCGTCGCTGGCAACGCATTAGCACCAACCCCGACATCATCCAAAAAACGCGGATTTTTGATATCGTGGTTTCATTTGAGAAAGGCGCCGCCGCCGAAACTGTCATTTTTCTCATCGACAAGTCTGAAGGATATTTACCAGAAGAAGAGGACCTCAATTTCATCTCATTTGCCGCTCACGAACTCCGCGGACCGATTACAGTTATTCGTGGATATCTGGACATTATCAACGAAGAGTTTGCTGGACGCCTGCAAGGCGATGAAAGGCAACTTCTTGATAGGTTAGTTGTTTCGTCCAATCGCTTATCTAGCTATATAGACAATATTCTTAACGTTGCCAGATATGATAGGCACCACTTGAAGGTTTATTTATTAGAAGACACTGTCGCTAATATTTACGCCTCGATTGCCGATGATATGCAGCTTCGCGCCTCGACTCAACACAGAATGCTCAGCGTCAATATTCCAGACAACCTCCCAACCGTAGCCGCTGACCACGGAAGCATCGGGGAAGTGATTGGTAATCTAATTGACAATGCCATTAAATACAGTTTTGAGGGCGGGTCAGTTACGGTTTCCGCCGAACAAAAAGGCGACTTCGTGGAAGTGTCTGTCGCCGATAATGGAATTGGCATGCCGGCAAATGTCGTGGACAATTTGTTCCACAAGTTCTATCGATCGCACAGATCACGCGAAGCCGTAGCCGGGACGGGAATTGGGCTTTACATTTGCAAAGCTTTTGTCGAATCTCACGGCGGCTCGATAATCGCTCGATCCCGCGAAAACGAAGGCTCAGTCTTCTCGTTCACTTTGCCAATTTATGCTACAGTTAAAGATAAATTGCTAGAAGACGGACAGCTGAATAATCAATTGATACGAAAGGGCGGCGGCTGGATAAAAAATCACGCTATGTATAAGGGCTAGGAGGAATTATGATAAAGACAATTTTATGCGTGGAAGATGACCGATTTATTGGCGAAATGTACGTCAGAAGTTTGCAAAAAGCGGGATATGACGTGACGTGGGTGGTCGACGGAAATGACGGGCTGGTGGCAGCGCGCAACCAAACTTTTGACCTGATAATCCTCGACTTAATGCTGCCAGAACAGCGTGGCGACCAGATTTTGGATGCTCTGAGAAACAACAATGTCGATTTGGTCCCGAATAGTAAGATTCTGATTATGACCAATTTTGAACAAGACGAGGCTTCGCGTAGGTCTGTCATGAGTCGTGTTGACGGATATCTAATTAAAGCTGACATTACGCCACGGAATTTGATAGAAGTCGTTAAACAGATGAGTAGCGATGACTAAAAATATTTTGACGCAATAAAAAATGAAGCTGAGGATATTCACCTAGAATATCTGAACTGTAAATGATTCAAGACAATAAAAAAGAGCCTCTTGCAGACTCTAAAATGACATTTTTGGTGACCCCACCGGGAATCGAACCCGGGTTGCCAGGATGAGAACCTGGTGTCCTAACCGCTAGACGATAGGGCCGTAACTCCATGGATTATACCATGGAAAGGGAAGGCTTGTCTACTTTTTCTCTATGTTAGATTTCGACTTTTTATAATAAGACAGTATAGCCCAAGAAAAGTAAATTGTAAGAATAACAATATATAAGTTTATAAATATTGTTGGCGTCGTCATTGCGGTAGAAAAAACCGCAAGCGCCCTATCACTATCCTTGCTTACAGTTATTATGGAGTCACTATTGTTTATAGAATCAATCTTATAACCATAGAGCACATATGCAAACACAAATGTAGATATCGTACATATCAGCAAGATAATTATCTTTGAAACCAGTCCTAGCACTTCATTTGTTGCCCAATATTGCCTAAGTACACACATCTTAATCATAATAAGCGACAATGCCAGGTTATAAATTATAAAAATGTTACGTATGAAATCTGGCATGATAACATATGCCGCACTAACAAAGCCTGCGACATAATGTTCACCGAGTACCGGCATAATTGTCACAAAACTCACGATTACAAAAAATACCGTCAGCATAATGGTCCTGTCTTTAGTCCTATTTTTATTCGTAACTGCAGTGGGTAAAAGCTCTACGACAACTGGAGTGCTGTACGTAGGGTTGTTTTGATTATTATACTGATCGTTAGTGGCTACTATTCCGTCTGGTGGAGTGTTGTATGTAGGGTTACTTTGATTATTATATTGATCGTTATTCATAGAATTATTCTCCTGACTATTATATTTTCAAATTATTATCCTATCGCAATTAATAAAGGAATCAGTATTGCAAGCAAGACGATAATCGCAATAATGGCAATGATCATAGGCTTAATCCACTTATATGAAAGTGGTTGATTCGTGTAATGATCCGTATAATCTGGCTGGCGTTTTTCCATACTCTCTTCGATGGGCAGCTTTGTGCGACGGCTTCCTGCGTAACACGACACTGTAATCCAAGAGACATACGCTAGCGTCACTAGCGGGCTAACTAAGACGACAAGTTTTAAAACCAAGAATGTCAAAGATATAGGAAGCCATATTATTGAATATTTATCTTCCATATCAGCCGACATATACAAAAAAGGCGTAATCGCGTAAAAAATCATAGTGGTAAAAAATAAGTTAACTACTTTGCCGTTTTTCACTAGATAATCCGCAATCCAATAGCGCCCAGATTTATACCAATAAATCGAAATACAGATAAGCATCCCTATAATCATAGCCGCAATAGGAAATATAGCTTCAACAAGCGACGCTAATCCAGCATATAGTACATCACGACTATCAAATACAACAATAGCAAAAAACACCGGCACAAGAAGACAGAGAATTATGTAAATTATAGTGTATAAAAGAGCGTGCTTTTTCTCTATTTTTCCGTCAGTAATCGGCATATTAATGGCAGCATATTGCCACACCGAATCTCTATTAGCAACCTCCAAGGCTGAAGCAAAAGCAGCGACAGGAGAGAGAAGAAGTGTGAATATTGTCATAGGTCTATCATACCCCCATAGCAACGTTAAGAATATCACTACAGCTATTGCAGCATAAAAAGCAGCCTTGGGACTATTCTTCACCGCCCGGTCGATGAAATGGTAACGCCCTTTTTTATATTGTATGAGTACAGATCCAGCCAAAAATAGAGAGCTATATATAACACCAATGGCCAAAAGTTCGGCCACTAAGAAAGCAATATAATTCCCAAAATTATTACCACGGCTACTTAGCCCCTGTACAAAAATATAAACCCCCGCAAATATCGCAATCACAGAAACAATCACATAAAATACTGCATACTTAAATGCTTTACTCTTATCCATACTCTTATCAAACGAAGGACCCATGGCTACTGAGGATTCCACGGAAGGTTGTTGATCTTTTGCATTTTCAGCACCAGACAAGGTAAGCGATTCATTATTCATTGGGTTATTATTTTGATTCTGATGCCAATCATTATTCATGTAATCACTATATTATATTTATCACTTGAGATTTTTCTGAAAATTCGCCATAATAAAAGCATGAAAAAGGGCGGGATTTACTTTAAGCCTCACGCAATTTCCAGATTTTGGCTAAGGAGATTGTGTGAAGTTGCATTACTGAGCTGTTTCACAATCATTCTTTTATACGCATGGGCGCGATTTATACCGACCGGTTATCAATTGCCAATCGGATTATCTGTCTCAGATTTGGCGGCTGGCGTAGCAGGAGTCGGCAGCTTAATTGTGTTGATTTTATGTTTTTGGCTTCCTAGAAAACACGAAACTGAAATCGGAATTTTCGTATATTTGTTAACCGTCACTGTCGCCGCAACTACCATAATTACCAGCGGCGGAGTCGTTTCACCGTTCCTGGTTATGTGGATTATCGTGGCAATTTTCGCAGGATTTTTCGGCGCAATAATCTTAGGGATAATGGGACTTTTGGTTATTTTGCAGATTATAGCCACCAGCGTTCAACAGGGAATAAATGTGCAATTCATCATCGGCTACCTATTCTTCGGATTTTTGCCTTTGATTTTTAGCCTCGTTCTATGGATTCGCCGCCAAAAAACTGATGACAATACGTCCAATCTGGAGAATAGACTTTCCGCGGTTGAAAGCAAATCTGACGTAGTGATTAATGCCATCGACGACGGCGTTCTGGCTATTTCCAAAGACGGCAACATCGAACTAATAAATCCATCCGCCCAACAAATCATCGGTTGGGACCAAGGTGACGCGCTCGGGCTTAACTGGAAAAGCGTCTTAAAACTCGTCACCTCAGACGGAAAAGACGTAGAAGACCTCGAGAATCCAATAGCCCAATCTTTATCAAAAAACCAGCCAACACACAACGATAAATTATTCCTATTGACCAGCTCTGAAAAACGCATTTTAGTGTCAATCGTCAGCTCTCCAGTCGGCACGGACAGCGAAGGAATCATCGTAGTTTTCCGCGACATCACCAAAGAAAAAGCCGAGGAGCGCGAGCAAGCCGAGTTCATCTCCACCGCCAGCCACGAGATGCGCACGCCAGTTGCGTCAATTGAGGGATATTTGGGACTGGCATTAAATCCAGCCACCGCTCACATCGACGAGAAAGCCCGCGACTTCATCACCAAAGCCCACGAATCAGCGCAACATCTGGGACGATTGTTCCAAGATCTTCTTGATATCAGCAAAGTTGAAGATGGGCGAATGAAAAATAACCCGAAGATCATCAACGTAAGCGAATTTTTGAAGGATATTTTTGATGGTCTAGCAACAAAAGCTGATGAAAAGCAGCTCAATTACATCTTCATGCCAGACATAATTGATGAAGGTAAGGAGAAGTCGCTGCAGCCGATTTTTTATGCCAATATTGACCCCGACCATTTTAGGGAAGTTGTTAGCAATCTGATTGAAAATGCCATCAAGTACACGCCGTCGGGCGAAGTTGTCGTCAATATTACCGGCGACGATAAGCAGATTTCCATAAGCGTAAAAGACAGCGGTATTGGCATTCCCGCAGAAGATATTCCGCACTTGTTCCAGAAATTTTATCGAGTGGACAATTCTGATACGCGAGAAATTGGCGGAACTGGCTTGGGGCTATATTTGAGTCGCCGCTTGGCCGAGGCGATGTCTGGAAACTTGCGAGTTGAAAGCAAATATAAAGAGGGAAGCACTTTCTATTTGGAAATTCCTCGTATGAATAGTTCGGAAGCCAAGCAGCGATTAGAGTCTGCGGAAATTGAAGGTTCTAAAGATTCAACTCCAGATTTTCTGACTTCAGGAAAAATTGAAATTGCTACAGAAGAGAAGACAGAGGATGTCACAGCTGAAAATAATAGCGAGATTGTCGATTCAAATCCAGCCACAATCGCAACTCCAGAGAATCCAGATCCAGTCGTACCGACGGCTCCAGTAGTCCAGCCAGAAATTCCACAGCCAGCCAGAAATTCTTCCGAGCCGACGCTGGCTGAAATTGAGGAAGAATTGCGAAGAAAACGCCAGCAATTGTCCATACCTGGTCGCGAATAATAGCCATAAGAACTATGGATTTTTTGTCAAAACTTCAGTATAGTATAAACATATGACAAAAATTTTATTGGTTGAGGACGACAAAAGTTTACGCGAAATTTACGGCGTACGACTTTTGGCGGAGGGCTACGATATCGTTTCGGCGGGCGACGGCGAAGAAGCTCTGGCCATGGCAATTAAAGAACGTCCGCGATTAATTTTAAGCGACGTGATGATGCCGAAAATTTCTGGATTTGATATGTTGGACATTTTACGCTCGACGACAGAAACAAAAGACGTTAAGGTTATTATCATGACCGCGCTATCATCAGAAGACCAAAGGAAGCGTGGCGAGCAGCTTGGCGCTGATAAATACTTGGTGAAGTCTCAGGTGGGAATAGAAGACGTCGTGAGGGCAGTTCACGAAACTTTGGGAGATCTTCCAGGAGTCGGCACAAATCCAGTGCCAGTTTCACAACCAGCTCATACATATGAGCCAGTCGCTCCAACACCTCAGCCAACTCCAGCAGCGCCGCAGCCAGTTACTAGGCCTGATATTTCTTCATTGTCGCCGCAACCAGCCGCCCCCGCTGCAATACCAACGACTCCTGCAGTAAATCCACTCATGCAACAACATCCGCAACAGGTATTCGCTCCAGCGCCGCAGCCGCTACCTCAACCAGCGCAGACTCCAGCACCACAACCAATTCCAACACCGCAGCAGCAGCAGCAGCAGCAGCCGACAACTCTGCCGCAGCCTATGGCGCCATTTTCATCGCCCGCACCACGACCGTCAGGGCTTGGTGATCGTGTGATTCAACCTTTGCCAGCTGACGATTCTCAGAATTCGGTAGACATCTCTAAACTTATGGCAGAAGAATTAGACAACACGCAGAGAATTTCTCAACCAACTCCAGAGCTTCAACCAATGCAGACTCCAGCACCGCAACCAATTCCAACGCCTCAGCCAACACCAAATCCTATTGAGCAAGCTAGTGTAATATCTCCCGTCCAAGCACAGCCTCAGGGGCAAAACATTCCACATCAACCATCAGAAACTCCTCAGCCGACACAATTTCCACCGATAAATCCGCAACAATGACAAACCCAGACACAAAGCAAGAATCTTGGCGCCTCAATAAATTTGTAGCGCTTTGCTTGGGTATTTCTCGCCGAAAAGCCGACGAATTGATAGAAAAAGGGAAGATTACTATTGACGGTCAGCCTGCCAGATTGGGTCAACAAATTTCTGACGCAAATAAAATTTCCTATAACGGCAAATTGCTAGAATTGCAATCCAAACAACTCATCATCCTACACAAGCCAACTGGATATCTTTGTTCGCGCGCCTCTCAGGGCGATGTTCCGACAATCTACAAATTGCTACCAAAAAACCTTCACCACTTAAAACCTGTTGGTCGCCTGGATAAAGATAGCTCCGGGCTGATTCTCATGACGAACGACGGCGATTTTGCGCACAGCATGACGCATCCGTCGTTTTATAAGATTAAGCGATATCTCGTCACGATCGACCAACCATTACAACCTCTACATCGCCAAATGATTAACGATTTTGGCGTGCAGCTTCCTGACGGACGCAGTCAATTGACACTAGAAAGACAACACGAAGGTGATGATTGTCGTTGGATAGTGGAAATGAGTGAGGGAAGGAATCGTCAAATTCGGCGAACTTTCGATGCGTTAGGCTACACTGTTAAAAAACTCCATAGAACAAACTTTAGCAATTATTCGCTCGGCGACCTCAAGAGAGGCGAATGGCGAGAAGAGAAATTCACGAATTCATAATTTACTCCGCGACTATTTACATTTTACGTTAAATATTGTAATATAGCTTTTATGCTAAATTTGACAGAAAGTGTAATTGTAAAATGGAAACACTAGGGTGCGAATCTGAACCCTTGTCCTCAGAAAAACTAAGAGCAGTCGTATGCAACCTTAAGGAAGAAAGATCGGATACCATAGAAAAATTGTTCTACGAGAAGGATAAGTCCAACATTTTACCAAAATTCCTAGAAAACCAAATCTACGACTACATCGAACTTATTAAAGAAGTCGAGAAATATACTACGAAATTTGAATATCCTATATCCGTAGCGTTCAAAGATGACGACAATAACGTTTACTATTGCATAAATAACCCTGAAGAAAATTGCTACATAACACTTTATTCAAATCCAATTAACGAAGAATCTCCAAAAGCCTACATCCACAATTACGCCAGAAAATATGATGACGAGAGCGAGGAGTACAAACTAGTCGTAGCCGAGTCTAAAGAGTTTACAACAGAAAACAACCCGGACTATTTTAAGGACTTCCTGAAAATAGTCCGCCCATGCGAGGCTTATATAAATAGCGTGTTAGCCAAAATGTCTTAAAACTGCTATAATATACAATCATGTCTAAATTACCAACAGTCGCTATCATCGGGCAAGCCAACGTCGGCAAAAGCTCATTATTCAATCGCTTGACGCGCTCTCGCACAGCCATAGTCGCCAGGGAAGCTGGAACAACTCGCGACAATGTTGTTGGTAAAGTCTCATACAAACGACGTAACGTAGATTCTGCGCCGTCAGATGACTATTCGCAATTTTGGCTCATCGATACGGCTGGACTCAAAACTGCCGAGGACGAATTCGAGGCGACCATTCAGGACCAAATCGCTGACGCTTCCGCCGCCGCTGACGTAATCCTCGTAACCGTCGACTCCACTGCATATCCTTCCGACGCCGATCGACAATTAGCCAAAAAAGCCCTAAAAAGCGGCAAGCCAGTCATTTTAATCGCCAATAAAGCAGACTTAAAAGGCTCTCTTTCTATCGACGAATTCAAACGACTCGGCATTAAAAACATCATAAAAACTTCCGCCGAACACAGCATTGGCATTTCGGAGCTTCTTGACAGCATTGCCGAACTTATTCCGCCAGCCACCGAAACCGCACCTGACGACATCATTCGCGTTGCACTAATTGGCCGCCCGAATGTCGGAAAGAGTAATCTGTTCAATACTTTGGCGGGCAAGCAGCAAGCCATCGTCGCTAACGTCGCCGGCACAACTCGCGATGTAAACCGTGTTCAAGTTCGTTATCACGGTCAGACAATTGAGCTGCTCGACACCGCCGGAGTTCGCCGCCAAGGAAAGCAGGAAACTGGAATTGAGAAGTTCTCAGTTCTTCGCACCATGCAAGCCATCAACGAGGCCGACGTTTGCCTGCTTCTTATGGACGTCAATGAGCTTAACGTTCAATTGGATCAGCGCCTAGCTGGAATTATTGACGAAGCGGGCAAGGGGCTTGTTCTGGTCGTCAGCAAATGGGACTCCGTCGAGGGTAAAGACGCTTACACTCATGATGAAATTGCGCCACAAATCAGCTATAATTTCAAGTTCACGCCATACGCGCCATTGATATTCACCTCTTCCGTCACTGGGCAGAATGTCGCTAAGTTATTCGACCTAGCGCTTGATATTTATAAGCGTCGTCGCCAAGAATGTAAAACTCGCGCCTTAAACGACATTTTGCAGAAAGCCATCGCCGCACATCCGCCAGCTGGTCTGAAGAACTCACACCCGAAACTGCGCTACATTGTCCAGACTGACGTTGCTCCGCCATGGTTTGTTATTTACGGTAGCAATCTGAAATTTGTCCACTGGAGCTATAAGCGTTATTTGGAGCGAACTTTACGCGAGGCTTTCAATTTTGCAGGAACGCCGATTAAAATGTCTTTCCGCGACGAAAAGCAATTAAAAGCCAATCGTGAACGCGTTGCGCGCGGTCTGGCGCCAGTCACCAAAGCCTACAAGCAAGCCAAAAACGCCGAAAAAGGCATATAATACCACATTTTTGACAAAATCTATTGACATTTTATTATATTAGTGATATAAATAGATGCAGCTTTCATTGACAAGTCGAGTAAATCCTTGTCCGAAAGCGCACTTTGACAAGCAGTTGAGAATAAAGCAAGGTGAGATTTTATGGCGTTATTTTAGCGGAAGCAAAATAGTGTCGTGAAACCTCACCTTGCCACACGCCATCCGGGCGCCAGAGCAGTTTTATAAAACACGGACATTCCGTCCGGGTGAGGAGAAAGATTCGTCATGCGTCGTTCATCCATGCATCGTAGCAAGAACAGCATTACGGGACTCGTTGTCCTGTTCGTTCTGGCTATCGTTGTCTTCTTTGGGTTCAACGGTTGTGCCACTTCGGTAGCACAGATGAATACCCACGAAGAAGTTTCTACCGTCTGCAGCAAAGAATCGGTTCAGACGGGGAGCGGCGACAACCGCTCTCATGAGTATCGGGTTTACACATCGGGATCCACTTACGTAGTAGAAGACTACTACGGTATCGGCGGTTCGCGCTTCAGTAGCGCTGACCTGTACGGTCACATCAAGGTCGGCGAGACCTACATCATCAGGTCCTACGGATACAGAATCCCCTGGGCATCATCTTTCTGGAACATTGAAAGCATCACCCCCACACAGCAGGAGCCTACCGGCACCTGCGGCTAATGCCACCGAACTGACAGCCGCCGAATTTGGCGGTCTCTCTCCGTCGTACATATTCTCCTGCTTGTCAGTTCGCTCCATAGATGCGTGTCTATGCTGATGAGTCGAAAACGACGAAAGCGAACTTTATTCAAACATCATCAATTGCGCCAACAAAACTTCACGCGTAATTTCGTCCGCACGTTCACCAATTAACACAATTTTCGCTGGCTCTTCCGCCGCAGAATTAGCTATTTGAATCTGATTTTCCGTTGCCTCCAAATGATGCCGCGCGCCATTATCATCAATAAAACAGCCCTTCATTCGCCTGAGTTTATAAGCATCAAAAAGTTCCGGCCAAATTTTTTCCAGAGTCGCCGCAGCAATTTTCATACCAGAGACATCCAGCACAGCATACGTCGGATTATCCGGTACGACCAACTCGCCGTCGTACTTATCAAAAAACGCCAACAAACCCGACGGCGTCGTCATTTTATTGATATCAAATTTACCGCGTGGTGCGCTGAGTACCTTAGCGTAGGGTAGGGTGCGCAATTTTTCCTCGTACTCGACGCATTCATTTTCACTTAGCAGATCTTCTTTGGTCACTAAAATCATATCAGCCGCCTGCAACTCAATTTCATGCGCCGACTCAATTCCACGTAAAATCTCATGTGCATCAATAACATAAAAACTCTGCGCCAACTCATACTTATTGAATATTTGTGCATTAATCAACTTCTCGACCAAATTCATCGTTCGCGCCACACCAGTCGCCTCAATAAACACTGGGGCGGGGGAATTGCGACAAAAGTCAAGTAACATTCGTGTCAATGCATGCTTCGACGAACAACAGACACAATCGCCAGCCAAAGTCGTCACAATATCCGCCAACTTCTCCAATCGATAACCGTCAACGTTTTCATTAGCATATTCATTCTCAATCACCCGAGAGCCCTTGTAGTCACTTTGTTGCAATAAGAATTCAAGAACACTAGTTTTCCCAGCGCCCAACGAGCCATTCACCAAATATAACGGAACTTTATCGATAACCGCTCGCCCATCATCAAACGGCGCATTGATACTAAATTCCAAATCATCGTCGCGTTTTGCCATATGCTTATTATACGTCATTTTCACAAGGTGATATACTAAGTCTATGAAAGTCATCTTAGCATTGGGAAATTCAGGCGAAAAATACACAAACACGAGGCATAATGCTGGGTTTTTGACTATTGATAAATTTGCGTCAGAGAATAATGCAGTTTTTTGCAACAAGCCGAAGTTTTCCGCGGATATCGCCGAACTCAATATTTCTGGGGAAAAAGTTTTACTAGTTAAGCCAACCACTTTTTACAACGAGGTTGGAATTTCCGCTCGAGCAATCTTAGATTTTTACAAATTGACATTGGACGATTTACTAATTATTCACGACGACACGGCGCTGGATTTTGGTAAAATTCGAACCCGCAAAGGTGGACGAGACGCGGGTAGTAACGGATTGAAATCTCTCCATTCTCACGTCGGATCAGACTTTTGGCACATTCGTATTGGCACAGACAATTTGCTCAGACGTCAAGTTGGTGACGTAGATTTTGTCCTAGGCAAATTCAATTCAGACGAGCAGAAAATTCTCCAAAGCTGGATATTGCCCGAATCAATTAACTTGGTCGAGAAGTTTATTAACGGAACTATCGAGCCGTTCAGTATAAAATATTAAACCAGATTCTAGCGTCGTTTTCGCGGCACAATTTTTGAAGCGCTGTTCTTCAATTGCTCTTCGGCTTGATGTAATTTTGCGGCCGCAGCTTCTTGCAGATTGATCGATCGGGCTTCCAATATGCTGCTGCCGACCGCCAAACTCACAAACAATAAGCCCAAGCCACCCGTCGCCCATTCCGGTAGTTCCAAGTGGAATAATTTGGCAATCATCATCACGCCGAGCGCCATAATTGCCCAGTGAGCGCCATTTTCCAGATATTTATATTTGCTAAGCGCGCCCGTTCGCAATAAATATACGGTTAGCGATCGGACCCAAATCGCTCCAGCGCCCAGTCCAGCCACGATCAGTAGCACGCTGTTGGTAATAGCAAACGCACCAATCACACCGTCAAAGCTAAAGCTGGCGTCCAGAACTTCCAAATATAGCAAGCTAGCGAACGCCGCCCAGCCAGTTTTAATCTTGACGGATTTTGCGTCATCTTCATGGAAAAATGATCCAAATAGTTCCAACCCAATATGCAGCACAATTCCAAGCACTGCCGAAATCAACACCAAAGATTTATGCGGCGCCTCGACTGTAAAATACAAAACAGCTGCCACGCTAAGCATTATGCACACCTTAAAATTCTCAAATCGCCCAGCCTTCGCCAAGATCGGCTCAACATGTCGCATCCAGTGAACACGCTTGTTGTAATCGATGAAATAGCTAAGCCCAATCATAATCAAAAACGCACCACCAAACGCGTCAATCATCGGCGACGCCTCGTGCAGGATTTTGCCGTATTCGACAGGTTTATGTAGTGCCAAATTGACAACATCCATAAATCCGTGACCGCTCGCAATCATCACGATAGCAATTGGCAATATAAATCGAACGACAAACACCGCCACAAATATACCAGCCGTCAGGAAGACTTTCTGCCAAACTTGGCTCATTCCCGCCAAAACTTTGCTATTTATCACCGCGTTATCGAAGCTAAACGTAACTTCCAGAACCACCAAAATAGTAAATAGCCAAAGACCGCTAACGCCCATATGGCTAAAAATCAAACTACCCAGACCTAAGGTCAATAGGACCGAAAACCAGAAAATCCGAAACGGATGATGTGAATGTAAAAGATGTTTCATATTGATTTAGTATAGCATAAGCATGGAGTATAATTTTATATATGGCACAAAAATCGCCAGATGGTCGCATAAAAAAGTTTTTATCAGCCAACAGTGAATTGATCGGTTGGGTGGTTTTTGGCGTCCTTATAATTTCTATTTATCAATTCAGCTCACGATTCGGCGTTATGTTATTAAACGGAGAATTTGCAGAATGGTGCAATAAATTACTTCCGTCATTACAAGATTTCATCACGCTGACGTTAAGCGTAATTGTCGAGGCGGTCCCATTCTTAATTTTAGGAATTATCATATCCGCGCTTATCAGATACTTTTTATCATCAAAAGACGTTTTCAAAATATTGCCAAAAAACACCTTTCTTCGACGAGTTACACTCTCTATGATCGGGCTAATTTTACCTGTATGCGAATGTGGCAACGTGCCAATTGCACGAAGCTTAATAGCAAACGGGCTGAAACCTGCCGACGTTATTAGCTTTCTTTTCGCCGCACCAATCTTAAATCCGATAACCATAATTTCAACCATGACCGCCTTCAGTTTTGACACCCGAATGGTTTGGTGGCGAATTATTTTTGCGCTAATTATCGTACAGATAACCGCTTTTATCGTCAGCTTTTTTAAGGAAGATTCCGTCATTAATCCAGAGTTTGAGAAACTTTGCGACTCTCATAATCACGATTCAAAATTGTCAAACATATTCAGCTCATCACGTAATGAATTCTGGCAATTATTTACTATGCTGGTCTTAGGTGCTAGCATCGCAGCCGCCACACAAATCTTCGTTCCGCGATTCATCATAAATGCCGTCGGCGGCGACATTTTCCTGTCAGTCATATCCATGATCACGCTAAGTTTCATCATCTCGATATGCTCCAGTATCGACGCGTTCTTCGCGCTGGCTTACGTGCGAAATTTCACGACAGGCTCAATTTTATCTTTCTTGCTATTCGGACCGATGATAGACATTAAAATGATTACGCTATTAAAAACAACTTTTCGCTGGAAATTTATTGCAACAATTACCTTAACTGTATTCATCTTATCATTAATTGTCGGGCTGGGAGTCAATTTATATGTACGCTAATCTTGCAAGATCAATTGGCGGAATTGTCGTTTGCATATATATTTTACTATTAGCTTGGCGCGACCAACTCGGCTTTTACGTTCATCCACGCTATCACACATTCGCGGTCATAATTAGCGTAATCGGCGTTATACTTTTGCTTATTGATATAATGTTGCAATTAAAAAATAAACCCGCAAAAGACAAATCTAGAATTAGCTTGAAAAAAATTGCCCCAATATCTTATTTTGCGATAATTATATTATCAGTCGGATATATATTGCCACCAAAACCACTCTCTCCAAGCAGTCTCGCGCAAAAAGAAAGCCCTGCGATTATTGAGCCCGAAAGTCGCTGCGAAACACCTCAGCCGAAAGAGAACTCTTCTACAATCTCAATAAATCGCTGGAAAACCTCTATAAATTCTTGCAAAGAAGCCGCTTATTTTAACGGCAAAGATATCACCATTACTGGCTTCGTTTCAAATGATCTGTTAAAAAACTACGGCTATAATTACTTCAATATTGCCAGATACGTTATAAGTTGCTGCACTGTTGACAGCGTGCCTATGAAAATCCTGGTCGAGAAAAACTTTTCAACAGACTACCCAGATGGAACATGGTTAATCGTCAAAGGTAAATTGTCGCAAAAAATCGTTAATAGCCAAGCCGAATACGTCATAACCGACGCACACATCACAAAAATCAGCCAACCCAAATATCCTTATGAATTACTCGGACTGTAAGTCTATTGCACACTTGTTGCAATAAGTTATAAACTATTGCTAGCACTATGTTAAATGAAATACTCGAACGCCACAATCTTCGCCTGACAAAACCTCGCCAGCAAGTATTTGATATCCTGCGAAATTCAGACGTACCTCTTACGGTCGGCGATATTGCGAAAAACTGCAAAAACATTAACCGTGCCAGCATTTACCGCGCACTGCTAATGTTCGATAATCTGAACATTATAAACACCATAACTATTGGCTGGAAGAATTATTACGAGTTAGCGGAACCGTTTATACCACATCATCACCATCTCTACTGCATCAATTGTCAAAATGCCGAACCTATACAATCGCAAGAACTCGAAAAACTCATAGATCTCATCGGTAAAAAACATAATTTCATAGTCACAAAACACCACTTTGAGCTGGAAGGTATTTGCGAAAAGTGCCGATATATTATAGAAAATAAATAATTTTTCCCAACAAAAAAGCGCCAGGTAAGGGTGGGCATCACCTGACGCTTTTTTACCCTTCAACCCACCCGAGCTACCGTATCAGCGAAGCGTCGCGACTAAAACTCCAAAAGTCCGCGCCTGACTATTATCAACACCAATTAGTGCTCGCCTTAACGGATGCCTCCTTTGAAAAAGGGCAGTTAAAGGGGTTAGTATGCGCGTAACGTTGAACCGCAAAAAGTGGAGGGTAAGAATACTTAATGCCATTGCGCGCAACCTAACATATAGTTAGAATAGGGGGTATAAGGTGCGTTTGGTTAATGATTACTTAACCAATCGTCCTTGATTATAGCAAACATTTGACAAAGTGTCAATACTTTTTACCACATTTTTTATGGAAATCAATAGAATTACACCAGATGAACATATTTTTTCCCAGAGATTAGCGCATATTGCCAATCCACCAAAAAGCTTATGTTATATGGGAAAGTTGCCGGAAACAGAGGCGCCGGTCGTGTCAATTGTCGGGTCCCGTAAGCCGTCTGCCTACGGAAAAGAAGTAACCGAGCGATTAGCAACAGATCTGGCAAAAGCCGGATGTGTAATCGTGAGCGGGCTGGCGCTAGGTGTGGATTGCATTGCCCAAAAAGCTGCGATTGAAGCTGGCGGCACAGTTGTAGCTGTCGTGCCAAACGAGCTTCCGGATATTTCTCCAAGGACAAATTACCAACTAGCCATGAACATCATAAAGCAGGGCGGAGCGGTCATTTCAGAATGGATGAAGGGCGATAATAAAATAGTCAATCGTTGGAGTTTTTTGGAGCGCAATCGACTAGTGAGTGGGCTGGCTGACGGAATTATTATCACAGAAGCCGCCGAGCGAAGCGGCACACTAAACACCGCCTCGCACGCACTTAATCAGGGAAGAGATTTGTTTGTAGTTCCCGGAAACATAACCAGCCCACTGTCGGCGGGTTGTAATACTTTATTAAAACAAGGGGCGTATTTAGTGACGGACGCCGACGATGTTTTATCAATCATCGCGCCAGAAAAATTGCAAAAAGACAACGGTCAAGAATTAACAGCCAGCGCAACAATTGAAGAGGGCATCATCATAAAACTCATCTCAGAAGGGCTTCGTGACGGCGATGAAATCCAACAAAAATCAGGATTATCCGCGTCAGACTTCGCCACGGCGCTCACAATGCTAGAAATCAACGGAGTGATTAAGCCTCTCGGAGCGAATAACTGGACATTACGATAATATTGCTATTTTGACAAATTAATGTTATTATGCGGAATATGAAAAAAGGCCGAGAAACATCTCCTACCGTCAGTAAAGTCGCCAAAGACGTTTTTACCATCCCTAATTTTATAAGCATGACTGGCGCCGCTTTAGCGATACACGGATCCAAGAAAATCGATACAGCTGAAGGACTGGCAGAATGCGCGGTCGGGCGATTAGCTGACGTCTTGGACGGCAAAGTAGCACGCATGACAGGGCAGACTAGCAATTTTGGAGCAGCCTTAGATGCCACGACAGACAAAATAGTTATGGCAAAAATCCTCTATGAACTACATAAAAAGAGGGAAATGGTCCCAGAGGAAGTCATTGTCTCTATTGCAACATCTAACTTAGTAAACGCCATAGCTACCGGAATTGCTAATTTACGTAGTGACGAGAAAGCCGAAACTCGACCAACTAAATCAGGAAAACTAGCCATGGCAGGAGAAACGGTTACTTTGATATCTTATATTGCCGCCCACATTGCCGAGCAAGACAAAAATCCAAAACTCGCCAAGCTTCTACGCAAACTAGGAGCTGGAGCATTCGCCGCTTCACTTCCGTTCGCTACGCACGCAACATACACCTACATAAAACGAGCAATTAACGGCGACTCGGAAAAAGAAAAACCACGCCAAATAACAGATGTCAATCGCACCCTCGGATCAATGGCAATGCTCGGTCGCCTCAGTGGTCGCTCGTAATAATTAACTTTGCGGTTGTAGCCAGATAGTGATTTGTTATAATATAAAGTTATGAAAAATCTCGTTATCGTCGAGTCACCAGCCAAAGCTAAAACCATCGAGAAATACCTCGGCAAGGATTTTCACGTCTTGTCTAGCGTGGGGCATATTCGCTCGATTGTTAAAAAGACGAAGGATGGAACACCGCCGATTGACGTGGCTAACGATTTTTTCGCAATCTATGAAGTTGATCCTGAAAAAAAGAAAGTTATCACCGAGCTAAAGAAAAATGTCAAGGCAGTTGGCAAGGAAAATGTTTGGCTCGCAACCGATGAAGATCGCGAAGGAGAGGCTATTGCTTGGCATTTATGTAAGGTGCTGGATCTTCCAATTGAAACAACCAAGCGAATTGTTTTTCATGAGATCACCAAAGACGCCATAACCAATGCAATTAAGAATCCGCGAACCGTGGATATGAATTTGGTTCAGGCGCAACAAGCCAGGCAAATACTTGACCGCCTGGTTGGTTTTGAGCTCAGCCCAGTCGTCTGGCAGAAAGTTCCGGGCGGCAAATCGGCTGGCCGCGTTCAGAGTCCAGCAGTGCGGCTACTCGTTGAGCGCGAACGAGAAATTATGAAGTTTGAGGGCAATTCTCAATTCAAAGTTACTGCCATTTTTATTCACGACAATCAAGAATTCAAGGCCGAGCTTAATCAAAAATTCGATACAGAAGAAGCGGCGAGCGAGTTCTTGAATAGTCTGAAATCCGCCGAATTTGTTGTTAGCGATATCTCAAAAACTCCAGGAACGCGCAATCCAGCGGCGCCATTTACCACGTCAACCTTGCAGCAGGAGGCCAACTCTAAACTCGGCTTCAGCTCCAAAGCGACCATGGCCTCGGCGCAAAAATTGTACCAAGACGGAAAAATCACCTATATGCGTACAGACTCGGTGAATTTGAGCGGTCAAGTCATCGCGGCGGCCACCGATTTTATCAAGCGTCTTTACGGTCCAGATTACTCAACGGTTCGCAAGTTTAAGACCAAATCCGCGTCCGCCCAAGAAGCTCACGAAGCCATTCGCCCGACGGACATCACTCTAGAAACCGCGTCTAATAATAGCTATGACCAGAAATTATACGACCTAATTCGACGCCGAACTTTAGCGTCACAAATGTCGCCAGCGAAACTAGAAAAGACAACTATTACAATCGATATCAAAGGCGATAAATTACCTAAGAGCAAAAAACCCGCTCAGTTTGAAGCGAAGGGCGAAGTCATTACGTTTGACGGATTTTTGCGCGTTTACGGCGGCAATAAAGATGAGCTTCTACCGAAGTTACAGTCTGGCGATGAAGTCAATTCTCACGACATTACGGCTCGTCAAACATTTACACGACCGCCAGCTCGCTACACTGAAGGCTCGCTAGTCAAGAAGCTGGAGGAGCTTGGAATCGGTCGTCCGTCAACTTACGCCACGATCATTGACACTATTCAAACTCGCGGCTACGTTGAAAAGGGCGACAGCGAAGGTCAACCGCGGGATGTGATTGTCCTTAATTATAACGGCGAGGAAGTTAGCCGAAGTATTGTCCAGGAAAAAACTGGTTCGACACGCGGCAAGCTGATTCCAACGCCAAGTGGCGAACTGATTGCCGATTTCCTGACGGACCACTTTACGCAAATTGTCGATTACGATTTTACCGCCAACGTCGAGACAGAATTTGACAAAATTGCTGGCGCCAATCTGGAAAAAAGCGCAATGTTGCACGGATTTTACACACCTTTCCATAAATTAATCGAGCAATCTGGCGGAATCGACCGAAGTAAAGTCGGCGCTAATCGCGAAGTGGGAATTGACCCGAAGACGAATAAACCGATCATTGCGCGATTTGGGCGATTTGGTCCGATGTTGCAACTTGGCGAAACTGACGGCGACGAAAAGCCTCGCTTTGCGCCGCTGCCAAAGGGCGCGAAAATTGAGACAGTTACTCTGGAGCAGGCACTGGAGATGTTCAAACTACCACGCGTCGTTGGTCAAACAGAAGATGGACAAGACATTAAGGCGAATATTGGGCGATTCGGTCCGTATATTCAAGTCGGTAAATTGTTCGTTTCCATTAAACCAGAAGACCCTCACAGCATTACTTTAGAAAAAGCGCGCGAACTTTACACCGCCAAATTAGAAGCCGAAGCTGCTAAGAATATTGCCGAGTTTCCAGATGGAGTTAAGGTTCTCAATGGACGATTCGGCCCGTATATCACCAGCGGCACTAAAAATGTCAAAATCCCTAAAGATACGGATCCGAAAACTATTACTCACGAAAAAGCTCTGGAGCTATTAAGCACCACAACAGCGAAGCCAACTCGCAAACGCGTAGTTAAAAAAGCCACCAAAACATCCGCTAAAAAGAAATAGCGTTTTCATACTATCCAATAATTCCGTATAATAAAAACTCTTCATATAATCTATTGCAAAAAACGTAAAATAAATGCTATAATTTATATCAGCAATTATGGCATTTACCTATTGACTTTTGTCAAATGCAATTGTATAATTAAAAACATATTTTCAATCAATATAACCTGTGGTGAGGCAGAGAGGATGTTTCTAGTAGCATGAGCGAGACAGCAAAAACCGAGCAAAGCGCCAAATTAAATTCTGTCGTCGATACTATTATTTCTAAGATTCCGCAAGAGCGCGAGAAGGAGATTATTTCTCGACGATTTGGTTTGTACGACCGAAAGGAAACGTTAGAGTTAATTGGCGATATGTTCGGCATTACTCGCGAGCGCGTTCGTCAGCTAGAAAAAGCAATCTTAACACGTCTACGCGCAGCTGTCGCCGAGGGAGAACTTCCTTCGGTTATTGCTATGGAAAAAGAAATCACTTCGAGTTTGTCTGAGATGGGACGAGTTGCGCGTATGCAGGATTTGGCGTCGCATTTCCTCGGTAAAGAAGCTACTGCAATTGACCGCGCTCGTGTGGCGTTCATTTCTGAGCTGGCAGAAAACATCACGATTGTTACAGAGAATGACGATTATTACCAAGCGGCAGCGATCGACACTCTCGGCAATGAAAAGCAAATTAGAGCACGAGTCGAAGAAGTTGTCAAAACGATCAAAAAGCACGGCGAACCCATTACTGCGGAAGAATTGCACAAAAAATTGGACTATGAACATCCTTCAAATATTGCAGCCTTGGCTACTGTTAGCAAAAAATTGGCCAGCTTAAACGATCAGTGGGGACTAGCCAAATGGCCAGCCGTTAACCCAAAGAACATCCGCGATAAAATATACGTCGTTCTGGACACAAATGGCTCACCGATGCATTTTTCCGACATCGCCAAGGGAATTCGGGACAGCGAATTTAACCGCCGAAGCGTCACGACGCAGGCAATTCACAATGAACTTATTAAAGACAAGCGCTTTGTTCTAATCGGTCGCGGTATTTACGCGCTTGCCAGCTGGGGCTACAGCCGCGGAACTGTAGCAGATATCATTACCGACATTTTGAAGAATTCCGAAACTCCGCTTCACCGCGATGAAATCGTTCGTCAAGTCCTCGACAAACGACAAGTCAAGGAAACTACTATTCTATTAAACCTTCAATCAAAGCCGCAATTCAAACGCGTCGCTAAAGCCACATACGTTTTTGAAGAAGCCGCTTAAGCTAAGTTGCAAACTTCTTTCAGAGGTGAGATAATTTACACATAATGCAGATTATTTCTTGGATCATCGGTACGTTATTACAATGGTATATTTGGATGCCAATTGTGGCAGTCCTGATGTTTTTGACGTGGCGGAATTATCGGAAGATCGAAGATTTCACCCCAGTTGAGAGCGTACTTTTGATTCTGGAAATCCCACGCACCAACGACAAGCAAGAGCTTGCCGCCGAACAGTTATTCGCTTCACTGCACGGAATTCTTCGCGATAATAAAGAATTGCGATTATCTGGCGGACACCAGGAGCACATCAGCTTTGAAATCGCCTCAGTTAATGGACAAATTCGCTTTTACGTTTGGGTACCAAAAACCTTGCAAAGTTTTGTCGAAGGACAGATTTATTCCCAATACCCAACCGTTCAAATTCACCAAGCCGACGAAGATTACACCGAACACGAGCGCGACCACGAAGTTGCTTACTCGACAGAATTGACATTAACCACCGACGAATTTCTCCCGATTCGCACCTTTCAGAACTTCGAAGTCGACCCGCTGGCGGGCATTACGGGCACGTTGGCAAAACTGGAAACCACCGGTGAGGAATTGTGGATTCAGGTGCTAGTCAGACCAATCCCAGATGACTGGCAAAACGCCGCAGATCGATACATAAATAGCATAAAAAATGGACGAATGTTTTCCTTGCCAGGATTCGGAGGCAGCATGCAGTGGCTAATCGGCGTACTTGGCGCGTTATGGCAACCACCAGAGCAGGGAGCAAATCAATCGACAGCCGTTGAGCTGTCAGACCGCGATAAAACTCGCATTTCTGAAGCAGAAAAAAAGGCGACCAAGCTCGGATATGAAGTAAAAATTCGCTTGGTTTATATGGGCGAAAGTCAGACAAACGCTAAGCTTCGCATGCAGGCGCTCGTCGGTACGTTTAAGCAGTTCAATTCGACAAATCTCAACGGATTTCGTGCCGTCAAGGGTGCGTTTGGCAAAGAATTTATTGATAAATATCGCAAGCGTTCGTTCATCGGCGACGGTTTTATCTTAAACATAGAAGAATTGGCGTCAGTTTTTCACTTGCCACACACCAACGTTGAAACGCCAAATATAGTTTGGGCGAGCTCCAAAACCGCAGAACCGCCATCCAAATTGCCAGTCTTAACCGGCGAAGATGTCAACGATGACCAAATTTCTGCCTTTGGCGTCACCAACTTCCGCGGCATCAGCCACCAATTCGGCATGTTACGCTATGACCGCTCACGCCACGTTTACATAATCGGACAAACGGGCGCCGGAAAAAGTGGACTATTAGAGCTCTTCGCCTTAAGCGACATTTTCCATAATCAAGGATATGCCATCATCGACCCGCACGGCGACTTCGCAATCAACAACATGAAATTTATCCCCGGCAGCCGATTGAACGACGTGATCTATTTCAATCCAGCCGACACCGCATATCCTCTGGGATTCAACCCGCTAGAAGTCACGAACCCGAACCAAAAAACCAACATCTCATCAGAAATTATCGGCGTTTTGAAGCGTATTTTCGGCGATTCGTGGGGACCGCGACTTGAGTATATTTTGAGGTATACAATTCTGGCTTTGCTGGACCGACCAGAAGCGACGATGCTTGATATTACTCGCATGCTAACAGATAAGGAATTCCGAAAAGAAACGCTGACTTATTGTCGTGACACCGTGGTTCTGCAATTCTGGAATGTCGAATTTGCCAGCTGGAATGACAAGTTTGTCGCCGAGGCGATTGCGCCAGTCTTAAATAAAGTCGGGGCTTTCACTGCCAATCCAATCATTCGCAATATCATCGGGCAACCAAAATCCACGTTCAATATTCGACAAATTATGGATGAAGGAAAGATTCTAATTGTCAATCTGTCCAAGGGTCTTATCGGTGAAGATAATGCCGCCATACTTGGTTCGTTCTTGGTCACGAAAATCCAGCTTGCCGCCATGTCTCGAAGCGACATTCCTGACGTTCGTGACCGCCGCCCATTCTATCTTTACGTCGACGAGTTCCAGAACTTCGCCACTGATTCGTTTGCGACTATTCTGTCTGAGGCTCGAAAATATGGCCTTAACTTGACCGTTGCCAACCAGTACATTTCCCAGATGAGCGACACGGTTCGCGACGCGGTTTTCGGCAACGTCGGCACCATGATTTCTTTCCGAGTTTCTGCTGACGATGCACCGATTCTTGCTAAGCAGTTTGAGCCGAACTTCGAAGCAATCGATCTACTTCAAATGCATAATCGTAATTTTGTTGTCAATATGGTTATCGGCGGCGAAAAAACTCCGGCGTTTTCTGCCCGCACATTGGAGCTTCCGCCAAGCCAAGCTGACAACACGCCACACATTATTGAGCACTCGCGTCGCATGTATTCGCGAAACAGGGAAGATGTCGAGAAGGAAATTGATGTCGCAATAAGGCCTGTTCGCAACCAAAAAAAGCAACCAGCCAAACCTCAACCGCAGCCTGCAAACAACACTCCAGCGGTCAATAGCCAACCGGAAAAGCAGCAACCCGCAACAAACGATGGCGAAGTTGTTTTGCAAATTCGCGGCAATGATAACACGCCCACAGAAACCGCGATCAATACAGTTACACCGCTAGCTTCAGCCACGCCAAAAAGACGACGTCGCCGACGAAAAAAGAGTACTACCGCCGCTTAAAAACTATTCGTATCGCCACTGACGCATATCAGAATTGTAAACGTCGGTGATTCGCGGAGAAACCAACGTAGAAGTCGGTCCAGATGGCACCGATACGGCGTTTTGTTTAGTCAGGAAGGTGAGCAATTTTTGGTTTTGATATCGTAGGTTTTTCGGCAATGGCTGACTAGCCACGACCTCGGCTTGCGGCGTAGACAACACAAAACCCCACTCGCCAAATGATGGCACATTGACCGAAAACGCCGCCACATATCGCTCTGGATGAGATGATTTGACGGTGTTTGCTACCATATAAAAAGCGTGCGGAGAGAAGAACGAAGATGTCGCCTGAGTTACCATAGCTCCGCGCTCCGTTAAAATATTGCCAATTTGACGATATAATTGTTCGGAATACAACTTGGCTAATTTTTCATTCGACGGATCCACCAGATCAATCAGCACGACATCATATTTATCCTTGGTAGAGAAGGCGAATTGGAAAGCGTCTTGATTGATAATGGAAACGCGCGGATCATGTAGAGAACGCTGATTTATATCGGTGAGAAGATGATTAGTTTTCGCCAGATTAGTCATCACCTCATCGATATCAACCAACGTAATATGCTCAACGCTGGGATATTTCAAAACGTCCCGAGCCAGAAGACCATCGCCGCCGCCCATAATCAGCACGCGCTTCGGATTAGCGACTGAAGACAGAGCGGAAGTGGACAGCGTTTCGTGATAACGCGCTTCATCAAGGCTGGAAAACTGCAGATTGCGATTCAAAAACAACCTCGTGTCATTCTTATATCTAGTCAGGACAATTTTCTGATACGGCGTCTGTTGCTGCCACATCACAGGATCTTTATATGTTCGCTTGTCGATTCCGTGCTCAATTTCTGTCGCATAAATAAAGAACCCCAAAAGTAACATTGTTGCAATAACGCTAATTGTCATCACAATTTTCGACGCTTTCATTTGCTTAAGAATCAGAACCGCAACGCCAATATTCAGCGCCGCCACCAGATACGCGCTGCGCATCAAACCAAGATACGGAAGCATAACAAGCGGGAATAATAGCGACGCAATTAACGCCCCAAAATAATCGAGCGCTAAGATCTTGCTAAATAATTTCACCGAAGACTTGCGCCCGAACTCCTGAAACATCTTCATTAAAAGCGGAATTTCCAACCCGATACAAATACCAATTGCCAAACTTATGACGGCAAAAATCAGCCAATGCGAACGCGTAAAAACGAATCCCAAATACATCAGCATTACCGAATTTCCACCAATTAGCCCCAGAATAATTTCGTTCGTTGCGAAGCTGGTTGCTGGATGAAGCTTGATATAATTGACCAGCAATGAGCCAATTCCCATGCCAAACAGCGTCACGCCTGTCGCCAAGCTGAAGCTCAAAATCGAATCGCCCACCAAATATGACGCAGCTGCGCCTAAAATCAGCTCGTAAATAATTCCGCCAATTGCTACTAAAATCGCCGCCGCAAATAAAGCAACTTGCTCACGTTTTTTCGTACTTGATCGTGACATTATAACTCCTTTTATTTACCAAGCCCACCACTGCCGCCACCGTAAACACTGCGCGATCCGCCGTGACCTCCGCCATTACTGCTGTCAGAATTGTTGTCGAAGATGAACGCAAACAAAATAATGGCGATAAATATGACAATAAATATAATCGTCGTCCAGTCAATCGGCTTAATGGTCCTGCCAAACATTTCCTTTTGCTCTTTGTTGCTCAACTGAACCTTGCGGTAGGCATCATATTCGCGATTGTTATACTTCTCAATCGTGATCAACTGACGGTTTTTTGGCGCGCCAGTATCTCTCAAAGTAGCATACGCCATCAGTTCTTTCGGGAAAACTTGATAGGTATTCTTACCCTTAATATTAACAATTTCGCCCACGCCAACTTCATCAACTACTACTGTATGGTCTTTTCCATCCTGCTCGGAAACCGTGAATGATTGACCTTTTTCTAGTTGAGTCGGATCAATTGCCTTTGTGAAGCGAATCGGCTCATACAAAGAAACGGTTTGATCGCTGTGATCATATTCCACCCAGCTATCATAATCAGCCAGCCCTGTAATCTCCCACTCTTCCCAGTAGTAAAATCGCTTATCTTTCTTATCCCATTCGCGAAAAAGCAAACAGCCAACAACTCGCAAATTCGTCTTCTTACCGGTTAAAATCTGGTTAATTTTAAGTCGCGCCTTGGTTCGTTTCATATTACAATGCCATTTCTTTCATAATTATTTTTTCCGTGTCCAGCAACCGTGCAATTAACTCTTTTATTTGTTGCAATTTATCATCATCCAGCACTTTACAAGTTGTCATCGCTACATACACTACACCACTTTCCGGCCACGTATGAATCGCGATGTGCGACTCCGACAAGAGTAGGGCAGCACTGATTCCTTGTGGAGAAAATTGATGCGTCACCGATTCCAAAGAATGCAAGCCCGCCAATTCCGTAACACTTCTTAACAATTTCTGCAGCTCATCAGCGTCATTAAGCAAAGCAGAATCAACTTCGCTTACCTTTATGGTTATAGATTGGACCGCGGACGCATGCATATTATAGTAATTATATCACCTCTAGGGCATCAGGAGTAAAGGTGAAACGCGGCTCTTAGGGAATATCGTATTAGGGAGCTATAACGAAAGGCGATATTATTGATTTTTCAATGATGGTTGTAGTAATATGGCAGTGTAAGACAGCAGCGCCCCTCTTATGTTAGAGCAACGCGGGCTGTCTTATTTTATTTTGACTGATATATTACCCTTAAACACCACCAGAACTGTATAAATGTCTAAATTATTAGGGAACTGCTGACACCATAACAATATGTCGACCTACTCCACCTCTTGAAGACGGTTGTATGAAGACATCTCAAGAACGAGGTGTCTTTTTTGACGGCTTTGAAAAAAATAGTAAATACATTCCAAATACAAGCTTAATCGCTGAGTCAATATATGCTATCACCTCTAATGGAATATTAGTAAAAATATATCCTACAAAAATATTAATGGCGCAAATAAGACCTAAATATATCATTGATTTTCCGTGTACAAAATAATACGGAAAGAAGTGTAGTGCAGTTGCCATCAGCGCTCCCAGCCAAATCAATCTCCAATTTTCAGTCGCAAAGAATGGTCCGCCCAGCAAAGCCATTAAGATAAATAATAAAATAACGGCATATAAAGATATCTTCTTTTGAAATTCACTTGAAGAGCCATCAGACAGCCTATTCAACACCTTTTTATTCATGTTAATTGAGAAAAAACTAATAATATACCCAATGCTAAATACTTGCATATTTATTATTTGCTTTCCTCCCATTAAAGTAGCTATTGAAATAATTGCCGCTATTACAATTAGCCACAATCCGCACGCTCTCTTATAATTGAATTCCAACTTTTCATCTTTATTATAATTTAAAAAAGCCATAAACATCTCCGATAAAATTATCACTCTTATTATATCACCGCAACGATAAAGCCTAAAAATCGTAAGCATTTATTATCAACATATGATAAACTAATCTCATGGGAACGCTTATATTTATAGTTATAGTAGCTGCAATTATTTTTCTGGTAATCAAAGTAAGGCAGGGGACTGCCGGCGACACAAGCCCGATTAAAACCCCAATAAAGAAAGAATATGTATACATCAAAAAATCTTGCGCAATGACGCCAAGTGAATTATCGTTTTATAGAACTCTACACGAAGCAGTAAACGGATGTGTAATTATACCTCAGGCTCATTTAAGTATGTTTTTAGACCATGAGATAAAAGGACAAAACTGGAAGGCGGCTTTCGCGAGAATAAACGGCAAATCTGTAGATTTTCTAATTTGCACTAATGATATGAAACCTCTTATAGCTATTGAGCTTGATGATAATACTCACAATCAGCCCGATCGAAAAACGCGCGACGATTTCGTCAATTCGATCATGGCCAATACTAATATGCCCCTACTGCGATTTAAGGCAGGCGAATGGAACAGTGAAATAATTAAGCACAGAATCACCCAAGCTCTTTCGCAAAACTAGCGATTGAAAAAACAATAGAACAAAATACGAACTAATTATTAGTCATTTTTAAGCATACATAAAGCCAAATCAGCTAAGTATTTATATTGATAAATTTTGCGCAATACAAACATAAATTATAAATCCGAGCCAATGCAAATAAACCAATATACAACATAAAACGCACCAAGCCAGCAAATAGGGCGGTTTATAAAACGATAAACGACAAGTAGGTTGATTTGGTGAAAATGAGATAAATTTATCACGAAGAAAGACGATGGAATAGTCGTGTTTTAGATATAGTTTTAATGTCGCACAATGTACCTTTTACGCAATAATAAATACCACACAAAGATGAATATACAACACACACAATATGTCTACATATATTCGCTAGCATCTTATAAAACGAACTTTTTCCAGTAATTCGGCTAGGGGATTCTCTATTATATACAACCTCACAAAACATACCGTCTTTTATAAAAATATACACCAACAAAATACGAACTTAAAAAATATTCTTAAATTCCAGCACTACACATACCGGAGTGCTACATTGATATTTTTACATCAATACAGACTCCGAGTATGCGCGCCGTAAGCTCGTTAAGTTTTCCACAACGCATTTTATATTATTTGACATTTTTATATTTTTATTGCCCTACTCCCCTAGCTTATCATTTTGCGATTATTTGACTTTTGCATATTTTTATATTGTTATATATATTTTCTACGCCATACAGAAATAGAACAAAAAGAGAACTTACTCTATCCAGAAGAGAAGTTGACCGCCCTACTTATAGAACGACCTCTGATCTACCCTGACGTCTATATACCCCGGCTTTGCGCCATTATTATCCAAATAACCCAAAGTAGCTATAGCCTGTTTGACCTGAGCTTGAGCAGACCTATCCACCGTCATACGGATCTGGGTTCCCCTGCCCTCGATCTTAAACCAGACTTGACGTACAGTATTAGCTGGCAGAATAACCTCTGAAACATTCATTTTATGTTGCGAAAATTCAGATACAGCTTGACCAAGGAAACTCAAGAACTGACGATTGATAACTTCTTGGCCACCTCTAGTCGGCAGACCACTCTCATCACGAACAGCAACCGTAGGCGCGGCAAAATAATTTTGCTCAAAAGTAACGCCACTATCATCAACAAAATAAATCTTATCTCCGGAAGACCACTGAGCCACCGGCTGCCTAAACGTCAACTTAACAGCTGATCGCGCCAGAAAATCTCCCTCCACGCGAATGTTTTTTACCTCAGGAGCTTTCTGTAAAAAGAACTGCTTTAGGTCATTATTATTGAGGAAGAACCGGAACCTCTCCGCTGGATGGGCGCTATAATATTCATTAAGAACGCCCACGTATTTATTAGCGTTGCTGGAACTTTTTACGTCAGGAGTTTGGATTGAAATATTGATTGTCAATTGAAACAAAAGGAATATCACAACAAGCAGACTTACCGCAGTCGCAAGCATTTTCCGCATTACACGGCGGCGTTTCTTCACCAATTCGTGCGTCTCAAGTCTTTCAGAAGTCTCCAAAGGAGAGGATGTTTGGCGGCTATTAAGCGTCCTGTTCCGACGATACGACTGGGCGGGCAAATCATCGTAATTCTCAGTCCGACGACGCGCCGCGATTTCTCGACGACTTAGATTCTCGTCCGATTTTTTCTTAGAGAAGAGGAATTTCACTTTCGCCTGCCCTGCCTTCGCACTGTAGTAAGAATAATCTTCGCCATATCTTTAGCCGCGTTTGGCTTGGCAAATTTACCGAAGTTATCGCCCAGACCTTTAAGAATTTTCTGAGATTTTAACACGCCAATTATTTTTCGTGCCAAGATTTGATTGTCCTTATCCAACTCGTCTTCGGAAACTATCAACGCCGCCAATGCGTCCTGGTAAACCTTAGCGTTTTTCAATTGATGCCCGCCCGTCAAATGACCGTTGGGGATGATGATTGTCGGTTTATGTAGCGCCGCCAATTCCAAAAGAGTGGTCGCCCCTGCCCTGGTCACGACTATATCCGCCGCCGCCAAAACTTCCGCCATTCCGTTGTGAACAAACGCCTGCAATCGCCAGCCTTCTCGCTCGTCGGTTTGCTTGAGAATTTCTTCATATTGCTGATTTCCTGATATCAAAAATACCGAAGCCTCAGAAAGCAGGTTTTCCCTAATTGCTACAATCGCGGAATTAATTCGGCTCGCACCAAGTCCACCGCCAGTAATAACAACTAGCGGTTTATTAACATTAAAGCCTAGTTTTTCCTTCAATTCTTTCCTCTCAGCCTCAGAATATGGATGGAATTCTGGCGCAACTGGAATGCCAACATATGAAGCTTTTTCTGGTGGATAATTGTAATATTCAAGCGGCGCGCCCGTGCCAATAGCTTTTGCGAAGGGACTCAGCAAGCGATTCGTCAAACCTGGATGCGCGTCAGAATCATGCAAAACCAACGGAATTCTTAATAGCCGAGCCGCATAGCCAACTGGCAAACAAACATATCCGCCCTTAATGAAAATAACATCTGGACGCCACCTCATAAGCTTAAATAAACTCTGGAAAAATCCAATCATCACCTTAAAACCGTCGCGCAAATTTGGGAATAGAATTGACGGATGTAGATGAAATGAGATGCTTTTTCCGTGGTATCGACGCAATTTTCCAGCAATAATCAAATCGACCGGAATATTCTCATCGAACTTAGCAAAAATCCCGCGTGCGCTGGCGCCAAATTTTTTATCGCACCAAAAACGAAGCTCGTGATCACCAGTTTTCTGTAATTCTCTAAATACGGCTACCACTGGCGTAACGTGTCCGCCTGAGCCGCCGCCGACCGCTAAGATCTTGGCCACTTTCACCCTCCTCTAATGCTTTATGTGACGTATATTTGGAAATTTGGAAAACTAAACCCAGTGCTGCCGCGATAAACAACATACTTGTACCACCATAACTTAATAACGGCAATGGAATTCCAGTAAGCGGCGCCAACCCTGTCATTGCGGCAATATTCAATATCACGTGAGAAGCAATCCAGCCAAAAATTCCCGCTACAATTAGCCGCAACGTTACGTTCGGAAGCCTCGCGGCTACGTGCAAAATCGACAATAATAACGCAGTAAACAGCGCCAATATAGCCATTAAACCGACAAATCCAAACGTTTCTCCCATAACGGCAAAAATAGAGTCATTAGTCGCCTCTGGAAGATATCCTGTCGCCTGAACGCTTTTTCCAATTCCAAGCCCCAGAAGCCCGCCAGAACCAATCGCAATTCTAGCCTGCTGGATGTGATAATTCTTGTTCTCCTGACTGCTCGTCCCTTTGTGACTATCGCCCTGCACAAAAGTCATCACACGCTCAATTCGGTGTGGCGACGTAAAAATCATCACCAAACCACAAAGTGCAACAATCGCCAGGATCTTCTTGAAAATCTTCCAATCAATTCCAGCCACTAAAATCATTGATAAGATAATCGCTATCAACGAAATTCCCGTTCCCAAGTCTTTTTGTAAAAACACAATCATCAGCAGCGATAATCCGGAAATAATGCCCAGCGGAATGATAGTTTCTTGGATGTCGTTCAATTTTCCCTGTTGCGAGCGACGCCCTAAAAATCCCGCCAAAAACAATAGCACGCCATATTTAAGTAACTCTGCCGGTTGAAAGCTACCTAATCCTCCCAGATAAAACCATCGATACGCGCCGTTGGTTTCTTGCGCAAACGACAAATGAAGTACTGCACCTGAGAGAAATAGTAAAATACATAGCGCAAATCCAGCGTAAAGAATGTATTTTGACCTCTCACCAGTAATCCACTTATACGGTGTAAAGTAGAACGCAGAAAAAGCTGCTACGGCAATAAATACGCTCGTCAGCTGCTTGCCAAAGAAATACGTATCGCTATAATTCGTACCGTAAGCATAATTCATCACGTTGGCGCGTTGCGGCCCCAGCGCATACATAACAATCAGCCCAAGTAGCAGCAAAAGCCCCATATAAAGCACAATCTGATACATCGGTCGATGACTTCGAACCGGCTGAGCGATAGATTGACGATTTTTGGCGATCGAATTACGCAATATGACCTCCAGCAAGCGCCAGCATCACGCCGATAAACGCCATCACGCAGCCAATAACCCAGAAGCGCATCGTCACTTTAGTTTCTGGCCAACCAATCGCCTCCAAGTGATGATGAATCGGCGCGGATAGGAAAATCTTTCTCTTAAACAGCTTCTTGCTGACGATTTGAGTCAAGCTTGATCCCGCCTCAATTACAAATAGTAAGCCAATCACAGGAAGTAGGAGCAAAGAGTCGGTCAGCATTGCCACAACGCCCAAACACGCGCCATAAGCAAAACTTCCAACATCACCCATGAAGAATCGAGCTGGATAAATATTGAACCACAAATAACTCAAAAGCACACCAACAACCGTAAAACAGAATCCCGCCAATATAACATGTTGCTGCAATAAAGCAATCACACCAAACGCCCCAAAGCTAATACCGAGCAGCCCGCCTGCCAGACCGTCCATTCCGTCAGAAATATTAACAGCGTTACCGGTAGCCACCACCGCAAATGCAAACAACGGAACTATCAACCAACCGATATTTACCTCGCCCACAAACGGCACGTGGAAACTCGCCACGCCCAGTTTGGCAAAGAAAAACCAACCAAGCACCACGCCAATCAACGTGATAAGCGCAAACTTCACTGGACTACGAAGACCCGCCGCGCCGCCACCCAAACCACGCAGATTGATGATATCGTCAATTAGCCCAACAA